>JBGPRV010000123.1:0-4376 GCA_041489785.1 Dehalococcoidia bacterium
CTATAGTTTATTGAGAGTAACAGTTTATAGTACACCGCTCATAAGCAGTGCTTATGTTACTTTCAAGTAAGGCTCTAATACTTCAGGAATCAATACGGTGCCATCAGCTTGTTGATAGTTTTCCAGCACAGCGATAAGGACTCGTGGTAGAGCCAGTCCTGAGCCATTGAGCGTGTGAACAAACTCGGATTTGGCGCCCGGCTCAGGGCGATAGCGAATATTGGCTCGCCTCGCCTGAAAGTCACCACAATTGCTGCAAGAGCTGACTTCGAGCCATTCAGCACAGCCCGGAGCCCACATCTCAATATCATATGTTTTGCAGGCGGCAAAGCCCAGGTCTCCAGTACATAATTGCACTACGCGGTGAGGTATGGCCAGCTTCCGACATATGTCCTCAGCATCAGCTACCAATTTATCCAGCTCCTCATCAGAACTCTCAGGGTCGGTAATCTTGTAGAGCTCCACTTTATCAAATTGGTGCCCACGCTTAATGCCTCTGGTGTCCGTGCCGGCAGCCATCTTCTCGCGACGGAAGCAGGGAGTATAGGCAACATAATGAAGAGGCAAGCTATCGGCACCTAATATTTCATCACGGTGCAGGTTAGTTAACGGTACCTCCGCCGTGGGTATGAACCAAAAGTCATCTTCTTCGTCGTGATATAAATTATCGCCAAACTTGGGTAAATTTCCTGAGCCGACCATACACTCTCGCTTCACCATAAAAGGAGGATAGATTTCTTTATAGCCATGCTCGTTTACATGGACATTGAGCATAAATGAGATAAGCGCTCGCTGAAGATGTGCCCCTAGCCCTTTGAGAACATAAAACCTGGTCCCTGAGAGCTTCACACCCCGCTGGAAATCTATTATGCCCAATTTCTCCCCTAACTCCCAGTGAGGCAAGGGCTTGAAGGGAAATTCCCCTGGTTTGCCCCAGGTACGCACTACCACATTATCACCCGCGCCTCTCCCTAAGGGCACGCTGGGGTGGGGGAAGTTGGGTAACTCCAGCAACAAGGAATCAAGATTAGCCTTAGCTTCTTTGGTCTGTTGCTGTAAAGAAGATATCTGCTCTCCCAATTGACGCATCTGGGCGATGAGCTGAGGTGGTTTTTCCTTGCTTTTGCTCAGTTGTTTGCTTGACTCGTTATGTTTGGCACGGAGTTCCTCGGTCTGACGAAGCAAGCTGCGATAACGGCTGTCAATCTCAAGGATGCTATCAATGGCAAAGCTATCGCCTCTTTTCTCCAGAGCCTGGCGAACAAGCTCAGGGTTTTCACGAATCAGTTTAATATCAAGCATATGTAAGCTCTAAATCCTTCCAAAATGCAAAATGCAAAAATAAAAGTGCAAAATGACAGAGCAAAAGTTAAAAAGTTTTGAGTTTTGAGTTGTCATTTTGATTTTTGACCTTTGATTTTTAAATTTTCGTATTGTTCAGGATTTGTCATATTTTGCCTTGCCATTTTGTATTTTTACTCTTTTGTCTTCATCTGGGGGAAAAGTATCACTTCCCGAATAGATTGCTGCCCAGTAAGCAGCATCACCAGGCGGTCAATGCCTATACCCAGACCACCGGTAGGTGGCATTCCATACTCCAAAGCCTGCAGAAAATCTTCATCGGCGATTTCCACTTCCTCATCGGCAACTTGTTCTTTTAGCTGCTGGCGAAACCTTTCCCTTTGCTCCAGAGGGTCATTAAGCTCGGTGAAGGCATTGGCAACCTCCATGCCATATACAAAGCCCTCAAATCTCTCCACCAGTTGGTCATCACCCCGCTTCTTCTTGGCCAGAGGTGACATTTCCACAGGGTAATCCAGAAGGAAAGTTGGCTGAATAAGGTTGGGCTCGACAAAAGTGGAAATCAATTCTTCGATCAGCCTGCCCTTCCCTTTAGTTGGATCAACATCCATGTCCAGCTCTACCATCCGGGTCCCCAGTGAAGCGGCATCAGGATAGTCTTCAAAATCAATGCCACAAGAATTTTTTATTGCCTC
Organism: Dehalococcoidia bacterium; assembly: GCA_041489785.1. GTDB lineage: Bacteria > Chloroflexota > Dehalococcoidia > GIF9 > AB-539-J10 > RBG-13-51-36. Next base: position 1,998 of record JBGPRV010000123.1, read on the forward strand.
ACGAAGATAAAGCCTTTGCCATGGGAGACCAAGGTCAATGTTTTGGCCGTTGCAAGCAAGCTTGGTATTGCCCAGAACCTCCTTTGCTACATGCATGAACATCTCCTCAACCAATCTCATTATGTCATGGTAATCACTATAAGCTTGATAGCACTCCAGCAAGGTGAATTCCGGGTTATGTTCAACAGAAATGCCCTCATTGCGAAAGGTACGCCCTATCTCGTAAACTTTGTCAAAGCCGCCGACCACCAGTCTCTTGAGGTGGAGCTCCAGGGCAATTCGCAGGTAGAGGTCTTCATCAAGGGCATGATGATGGGTGACAAAGGGGCGTGCCAGCGCTCCGCCGGCATGGGGCTGAAGTACAGGAGTTTCTACCTCCATAAACCCTTGCTTATCGAGAAAACTTCTTACTGCAGTGATAATCTTGCTACGCAAAATAAAAATGTTTCTGCTCTCTTCGTTGGAAATGAGATCGAGATATCTCTGCCGATAGCGTTTTTCTACGTCAGCCAGCCCATGCCATTTCTCTGGCAGCGGGCGAAGGGATTTACAGAGCATGGCGAAATCGGATACCGCCAGAGTGAGCTCTCCGGCTTTTGTTCGGAAGAGCTTCCCCCCTGCCCCGATAATGTCGCCAATATCAATATCCTGAAGAAATTCGTATCTCTCCCGGCCCAGGAGGTCGTAGCGCAAAGAAAGCTGTATCTTCCCCGAGCTATCGCGAATATCAAGAAAGGACATCTTACCTATAGAACGCTTGGACATAATCCTGCCAGCCAGTGACATGTCCTGAGGATTTTCCCCTTGCTGCTCAAAAAGAGTTATCGCCTCTCGAATAGTGTGGCTGGGATGATAAGAATGGGGATAAGGGTCTATGCCGCGAGCCCGAATTCTGCCCAAGCTATCCAGCCGCTGTTCAGTTATGCGTTCTAATCTTGAGGTCATGAAAAATCAAAAATTAAACATCAAAACTCAAAATTACAAAGCAAAATTCAAAACTTATTTTTGCTTTCCAAACTAATCCCCAAAATTTCCCTGGCTTCCTCTGCCAGACGCTGGGGCACCATTATTTTCACCTCGCCTAGCCTATCAATCGTAAGCCCGTAAACCAGACCAGCGCTCTCGTAGCTCAGGAGAACTGGTATACCTTCGCTCTCCAGCCGTCCCTTGATTATTTGCGCCTCCATGTACTTGGCAGTGCGCACAGTAACTAATTGTTCCCTTGCCGACATAGTTCTTGCCTTCGTTTATTTTAACAGAAACTCCTTGAGTATTGCTAAAAGGACTGACATTATATAGAATTTGCGCTGTTGCCTAAAAAGGCAACATAATAAATTTAAATTCTAAAGGAGGGAAGGTGATTTGTATGCGCTTGGAAGACATCTGTTACTAGAACTAAAAATCTGCAATGAGGAGGTGCTAGATGACTTAAATTTTCTCAAAGAGTGTCTTAACGAAGCTGCCATTCAATGTGGCGCTACCGTAGTGGGCGAGTCCTTTTATCACTTCTCCCCTTACGGAGTGAGCGGAGTGGTCAATATCGCTGAATCGCATATTGCCATTCACACCTGGCCGGAATACAGGTATGCTGCCGTAGACGTTTTCACCTGTGGGAACAATGTAGATCCGGAAAAGGCGGCTAAGTTGATAATAGAGAGGCTGGGGGCCCAAAGCCACTCCTTAATCGAGCTTCGCAGGGGGATTATGAAGGATAGCCAGGTTGAGTGTACAAAATGAAAGATAGCGACCCAGATAAACATAGATGGTTCTCTGATTATATAAGTCCTGACCTTACTATGCTGCATAGCATTAAGGAGAGGATATATTCAGGGCGAAGTAAGTTTCAGTCCGTAGATATTATCAACACGGGCAGCTTCGGTATTTGTCTCGTCCTCGATGGCAAAATTCAATCCAGCGAGGCGGATGAATTTATTTACCACGAAGCTCTAGTACACCCAGCTATGCTTACCCATCCCCAGCCAGAGATGGTATTCATTGCCGGGGGAGGTGAGGGTGCCACCTTAAGGGAAGTCCTGGCACATAAGACCGTAAAAAAGGCTGTCATGGTGGATATTGATGAAGAGGTTGTAAGTCTTTGTCGCCGCTTCTTGCCCTCCTGGCACCAAAAGGCTTTCGATGACCCCAGGGCAGAGCTCCATTTCAGCGACGCCAGAAAATACCTGGAGAAAAGTAGCGACAAATTCGATGTCATCATCATTGACCTCGTTGACCCTTTAGAGCAAGGGCCAGCACGCTTGCTATACACCCAGGAATTCTACCAAATAGTTAAACAAAAACTAGGGCCCGCTGGCATTATGTCAGTGCAGGCTGAACCTTCTGAATGGAAGAACTTAGATAATTTCACTGCTATTGCCAATA
>JBGPRV010000124.1:0-4351 GCA_041489785.1 Dehalococcoidia bacterium
CGCTTGCCTGTTATAGATGGACTCGATTTAAACAAGGGCATACCAATACTTGAGGAAACTGTAGCCCCTGGCTAAATGGGCACCGTGCAAACGAAGAGTTTTTGTAAGGAAATTAGTTAGATTAGGATTTAGCCCACCTGAGCCAGGTGGGCGTCATTTTTATATGCGCTATGGGACACATACCCTGGCTATTCCCAACAATGCCGAATATTCTGTGCCCCAGCTCAAGGCACTTCTCAAGGAAGCGGAACAGATTATGGGAAGGAAGATTTCCTTGCCGGAGTGGCAAGGTCTTTCCTGAGAAATTAGTATAAAAGCTGACTCCTGGCTCCTACCTACTGACTCCTGACTCCTGACTCCTGGCTACTGGCTACTGGCTACTGGTAGGACAATGGTAGTACTAATGGATTATTGACACCAAAGCTGATTGGGTTATACTGGTGGTAAAGAATATCTGGTATAATGTGGGTGAGGTGAGGAAAATTACTATGAAGGGATTAGTAAAGGGTCAAAAGGGGCAGGCACTCGTTGCGGCTCTCATTCTACTTGTTGTCGGCGGGCTTATCCTTACCCCTCTCCTTGGCCTTATGGGCACCGGCATTAAAAGCGGCCAGGTCTTTGAGCAAAAGGTTGATGAGGTTTATGCCGCCGATGCTGGTGTTGAGGATGCCCTGTGGTACATAAGGAATGATGAGGGTGACAACAAGCCCCTCATCCAAGAATTACTCGGTGCAGGTTATGATAAGTATGACTATTCTTCCAACTATTCCTATCCGTATAACTTATTCGTAAACGGCAAAAATGTAGTTGTTAATATCACAAACGTCTGGCTTCCCAAGGATATATCTGTCCCAATCCCAAGCGTGGCAAGGCAGATTATGGAGGATGCGAAGCTGACGATAGTCGGCTATCCTAGCAGCAACACATCCACATACGTAATCAAGATAGTCTGGAATGGCACGGGGACTGCATTAAAGGTCAAAAAGATAGGGATATGGATATCCCCCGGCTTCGAGTATAATGGCGGTTGTACCCTTACGGGCTATTCTAACCAGGATATTTCCCCCTATAAAGGCGGTCAGGCCGTGGTCTGGACCTTTGCCTCTCAGCCTTCTCTTCAGAGCCTTGGTGGCACATCTGGCCCCCCGATGGTAAAAACATTCACCTTCACATACACGGGGCCGCAGGGGCAAATTCCCGAGCTTGTGTCCTCCTGGATTGATACCACGGGGGTTACGGGCATTACCTATAGCTGGGATGACACAATCCGGCTGTATAAGATTGTGTCGACAGCCGGCGCAGTCCAGGTTGAAGCCTATGGTGCCCAAACCAAGTTCCGCAAACTCAAGTCCACCATATCAGCGGACTATGCTGTCGCAGGTAACAGATTGTCGGAGGCAACAGCCACAAGTGGCGATGACAGTCACTTCAGAAATAGGCTTTACGCGGAGAGCGACAGCGCCATCACGAGAACCAGTCTGCAATCAATTCCCCCGTCGGGTATTGTCCCCGCCGGGAAGATTCCCGAAGAGGCTACTATAGACAAGGTCTATCTCTACTGGTCGGGGTGGATAGACAACCACTATTGGTATAAGTCTGGCTACAATTATTATTGGGGCACGATTGCAGACCTGACGTATGGCTCCAGGACAACTGCGCAACTGATTGCTAATTCTAAGGTCAACATGGTCAAGTTCAAGGTTGACAGTGCCACGCAAACAATAACCGCCAATATTAGTGGTGTTCATGGTAGGGATCCTTATGTTGTTCCTGATATTCAAATAGTGAATACCTCAGACTCCGTATCAGGCTCCTGGGTGTACTCGTGCTTTAAAGATGTCACCAACCTCGTGGTATCCGGGAATGTCACTGTCCAGCAATATATTGAGAATGCCATGAAGATCGCTGGTAGCGGCACGGTTACTTTTACCCTGGGGGAAGCCGATGCGGTGATGAACTTACCCAGACCAGAGTCGAGCCCGGCGGGCGCTTCTGCAAATTATTACTTTCCCCTTTATAATACCGGCCAGAGCACAGGCTATCCCCTGGCCACTCCAGCTCATAAAAGGGGTACGGAAAGTAGTTACGACAGCAAATTCCAATGGAGTTATGCCGGCTGGTCGCTGATTATCTTCTACCGCAGCCCGGGGCTCATACAGCGCCAGCTTTATCTCTACGATGATTTTCGTTACGTCGGCGCCGGTGGCAGTCCTGATACAGAGACATTTACCATCAGCAACTTCCTGGCTCCCCCCGTTATCTCCGAGAATGACAAGAGCCACCTGACCTATTTTGTCGGCGAAGGCGATAACCATTACTATAATGATCGTATAAAAGTAAATAGCCAGTCTCTGTATGACCCAGGTGGGAACCCTAACCCTGAGAACAACGTCTTTAACTCCAAATCCAATGCCTTACCTACCCAGGTTACCGATGGGGTAGATGTTGACACCTTCGTTCTGCCCCAGGGCTGTATACTGCCCTATGATACTCAAGCCCAGGTACAACTCATCACCCAGAGGGGCTATAATAACATTGCAGAAATCTACACTTTAGTCTATCTCGTGCTGTCCTTCCGTAGCGAGCTAACGACGGGCGGCATTATAACCAACTACGCGATAAAGATTAGCTGATGAAGGATAAGAGTTCAGGATGATTGTGAGCTAGTTCAGACAGATTGGTGACATTTTATATGTTTGTAACATTGGGTAGTAACCTTCCGTGTCATTGCGAGCCCCGACCTGTCGGGGCGTGGCAATCTCTATCCCCAGCAACCCCACGAGATTGCTTCGTCACTTTCGTTCCTCGCAATGACGAAGGAAGAAGGCTCCTCGCAATGACAAGATAGGTGTCACTAATCATATGAACGAGGGCACCCACTAGACAGACTTTTTAGACGGTGGTATATTACTAGGAAGTTGAGTAGTTTATGAGGATAAGTAAGAAAGTCGGGCTGATTATTGGGGCGGTCATTCTCGTTGTTATCCTGGTCATCCTGTTCTCGACTTACTCCCGGCAGGCTGGAGAGAGAAATGATTTGAATGCCAGGCTGTCGGCGGCTCAAACTCTCGTGCCTGTTCTTACTACTCAAAAGACAGACCTGGAAAACCAACTGGCTCAAGTCGAATCATCGCTTAACGCCAATAAGGCAAAATTCCCTGAATCAGTGGAGAGCATTGAATACGGTGAGTACCTATTCGAGATTGCTGACGAGTGTAACGTGAACCTAAACTTCCTCACCTTCCCAAAACCGACTGCTATAACAATAGGCGCCGTCACTTATTCGGTTGTCTCTCTCTCACTACCTGTTAGTGGTGAACTGGATAACATATTTGACTTCATCGAGGCTTTAATGACTGATGAGAGGTTTACCAGCGCTGAGGTGACGGCGGTAAAGATCGAGGTTGCCGGCTCAGCTATCATCAACCTGAATATCTATGGCTATAAAGGTTAAATAAGCATGGCGAAAAGAGTTACCACCTTATTTATCAGAGATACCGGCATCAACCTGCTGGTCATGAATGGCCGACACGTAGAAAAGTGGGCTAGCTTGCCGCTGGAGCCGGGCCTGGTTAGCCAGGGGCTCATTGTTGATGAGGCCCAGGTAGCCGACAGGGTTAGACAGGTATTTAAAGAGACGGGAGCACAAACAAACAAAGTTATCACCGCTTTAAGCGGGCATGATTCTCTGTATCGCATCATAACCATGCCCGAACTGCCGGAAGCTATACTGCCTGAGGCAGTAAAGCGTGAGGCAAAGAGAACGATACCCACGCCTTTAGAAGAGGTTTACTTTTCATACCAGCGCCTTCCTTCCCCGACGAAGGGAGAAGGTCGTATTTTCCTGGTCACCTTCCCCCGCAATCTGGTTGATGCTCTAATCAGAATGCTGCGCCAGGCCGACGTTAGGCCATATATTCTGGACTTGGCTCCCCTAGCCCTGTGCCGAATCCCGAACGAGCCCCGAGCTATCATTGTCAATGCCCGGTTAGAGCACCTGGATGTTATAGTTCTAGCAGACAGGCTCCCTCAGGTCATCCGCAGGTTATCCATGTCCGGGGAGGCTGAATCTTTAGAGGAAAGACTGCCGCTTATCGCTGAAGAGTTCAACAGGACTGTGGCCTTCTATAATTCCAGCCACATGGAAAAGCCTTTAGATCCAACTGTGCCCGTGTTTGTCTGCGGTGACCTGGCAGAAGCACCGGAGACCTGGCAGTCAGTGGTTGGCCCGGCAGGCTACTCGGTGTCACCGTTGCCATCGCCTGTGGAATCTCCCGAGGGCTTCAACCCCAACGAATTCATGATCAATATCGGGCTGGCTCTCAAGGAACTACAGCCTGTGAAAGAGGAA
>JBGPRV010000125.1:0-4350 GCA_041489785.1 Dehalococcoidia bacterium
AAGCCCACAACCAGATTCGAACTGGTGACCCCATTCTTACCAAGAATGTGCTCTACCTACTGAGCTATGTGGGCAATTATGTACGAAACTATATTTTAAGTCAACATGGACAAAGAGTCAAATAAATGAAGACTTTCTACTTTAGAACGTGATGTACATGTTTAGGCAAATTAACGGAGGGATTGTAAAGGAAGGGTTTATGAAAGTCAAGCAGGAGGTCTGGAAGATGGAGAGATTAGCTGAAGTTGATGATGTTGAGGCCGCTGCTAGATACATTGGAAAGTATCTCCATATGCAGTCGTACCATGTACAGAAGTATATTATGAGTGCTGGTTGGGTGTTCCCAGGATGGGTATCTTGGTCACGGTGGTTTAAACGTAATTATGGAGTTTATCCTGACCAGAAGTATCCGGGTATATTGGTGAAGCTAGCACGTATGTCTAAGAGCGTGCGTGACCAGATTATTCTGCCTGAGCTGATGAAGATGGAAGGTTGGTAGTGATGTATTTATTGGTGAAAGGAGATGGTAACGAAGTAAATGGCGAACTCGGTGTAATTTAGGGTGAGAGAACCTTTGGATTTAAGGATTATAGTTGTAAAATAGTATTAACGAGATGGAAAAGGTCTGTATATTTTGTGGTAGGCAAGTGAAACGTAAGGCTCCGGAGCATGTTATACCGGAATGGTTAATGAAGCTTAACGGGAGTCCAAAGCAAATGGGGGAGTTTGGGTATAGAAATTTAGGAAGAGGGCAATTCGTGAAAAGAAGGTACTCTTTGAATGCTTTTAAGTTCCCCTCTTGCGAAGGCTGCAATCAGAAATTTAGAGAGTTGGAGGAGGATGTAAAGGTTGTGGTGAATAAGATGATGTCAGAGGATTCTCTTTCAGAATTGGAATTGAGTGCATTGTTGGATTGGTTTGATAAGGTTCGTATAGGTTTATGGCTGGGATACTTATACTTGGACAAGAATCCGTTAGGTATAAAGCCAGGGTTTTATATCCAAGATAGGATAAGACGAGAGGACAGGATGCTTGCGATTTTTAAGGCAGAGGGAAATAGAAAGGAACTCATGGGTATTGGGTGTAACACACCTGCGTTTGCTCAAACACCAAGTTGCTTTTCTTTGCGCATAAATAATCTTTGGTTTCTAAATATGTCGTACCCGTATTTATTAGCAGGGCGTATGGGATTTCCGTTTCCAACGGATCGTTGCATGGGGGAAGATGGATTGACATATTGCTGTTTAAATGAAGGTCGAAATAGGATAATGCAGCCAGTTTTGGGAAAAGAAATGAGGGTCAAGGGGACAGAGTTATACCAACCAATATTCGTTAAGGATATGGCTTGTGAGGATGGTGAATGGGTGAGAAGGCTGTATGATACAAAATATGTTCGTGATAGTTGCATATCATGGGAAAAGGGAATTGGAAGGGTATTTGTAAAGAGAGATTCGGAAGTCGGTGCTTATGATACGTCGCCGTCTGTGGAATGGTTGCCTAAGAAGAGTCATGATTCAGAGAAATTAGACTTTGAGATGCGGTCGCTGACACTTGAATGGCAGTCGTATATGATAGAAAATCTGATGCCGTCATTGAAGTTTATTTCTGGCGAGAGAAAAAAGCGGGCGATTGAGTTGCGTAATTATGTTAGAGAGTACAATAGAAAATTGGTGGAACGTTTAAATATGGAGAGGGGGGATTGAGTTTAGAGTTGCTGGGGTTTATTATTAATTAAGCCCTATGATAGCGTTAGGTCCGATTCTTACCAAGAACGTGCTCTACCTGCTGAGCTGTGAGGGCCTCTTACACTTTGTAAAGTGGAGGGGGTAGGATTCGAACCCACGCAGCCCGTAAGGGCGGCAGATTTACAGTCTGCTCCGATTAACCACTCCGGCACCCCTCCTTGGCATAACTCTATCAAAAAATGCTTGAAAAACCTAGCCCGAGAGGGGATTCGAACCCACCAACCTACCGATTACAAATCGGTTGCTCTACCATTGAGCTACTCGGGCAACTTCTAGCTATAATTTTGGCTCAATAGTATAGATAAGGGCAGATTCTCTGTCAACTCAGAGACAGTGGGAGGTAATCCCCTGTTGCATTATCCAAATCAATCATGCTACATTATACTGGTTTTGTTGACCAACATTACTTGAGATTGTAAACATGATAGAGAATGCTTTATTAAAACAATTGCTGGAAGCAGGTGCTCACTTTGGTCACCACACCAGTTACTGGCATCCCAAGGCGAAGAAATATATTTTTACCCAGCGCAATAGTATCCACATCATCGATTTGGAGCAGACAGTTACCATGTTAGAAAAGGCCTGTACCTTTGTCCAAGATTTAGCAGCTCGAGGGCAAAGTATTCTTCTTGTCGGCACTAAAAAACAGGCTCAGCAGACCATAGAAGAAGAGGCTGTGCGGTGCGGTATGAGCTATGTTAATCAAAGATGGTTAGGTGGCATGTTAACGAACTTCGCCGTCATACAAGCTCGGATCGATCATTTGGTTCGTTTGGAGAATAAAAAGGATAAAGGCGAGCTTGACCGCTTGCCTAAAAAAGAACGGGTGAAGATAGACAAAGAAATTTCCCACCTGAATACTCAAATGGGGGGTTTTAAGGAAATGACTACCCTTCCTGGAGCCCTCTTCATCGCTGATCCTATTAAAGATAAGATTGCCTTTACTGAAGCTAAAAAATTAGGCATACCCGTGATTGCCATTGCAGATACTAATTGTAATCCCGACGGCATCGATTATCCTATTCCCGCCAATGATGACGCTGTTAAGGCGATTAAATTGATTTGTAGTAAAATAGTTGATGCCATAATTAAAGGTAAAACTGAAGCGTTTTCTGCAGAGGCGGGAGTTACTAAATCAGGTGCTAAGGAAGAGCGCGAAGGAGCCATTGAAATTTTAGGTTCCTATACCTTTGAGCCTGAGAAGCCAGGTGAGTCAGAGGAGCCAAAGGAGTCAGAAGGAGAAATTGCATCTCCATGAAAATATCAATTGAAGCAGTAAAAGAGTTAAGAAATAGAACTAATGTAGGCATAGCTGACTGTAATAAGGCTCTGTTAGAGGTGGGTGGTGATATGGAGAAGGCAATCGAATTCTTGAAACAGCGTGGGGCAGCAATTGCTGCAAAGAAGAAGGATATAGCTGCAACCGAAGGCGTAATCGAAGCTTATACTCATCATACCAAGCACATAGGAGCATTAGTGGAGTTAAACTGTGAAACCGATTTTGTGGCTCGCACTGCTGAATTTAAAGAACTTGCTCATGACTTAGCCATGCAAATAGCTGCGACAGCTCCGCAATTTATCACAAGTGAAGAGATGCCACCAAAAGCAGAAATAGACCCTCAAGTTGCTTGCCTTCTTAGCCAGCCTTTTATTAAAGATCCTACCAAGACCGTACAGGAAATTATTGCTGAAACAATTGCCAAAGTAGGTGAAAACATAAAAGTACGCAGATTTGCTAGGTTCGAGCTTGGTGTTGACCACTAAGCCATGTTAGATGAATTATTCGCTGAACTGAACTCCAGAATGCAGAAGGCCACAGATGGATTGGCTAAAGAATTCGCTACCATCCGGGCCGGGCGTGCCACTCCAGCCTTGTTTGACAACATCATGGTTGACTATCAAGGCACCTCTGTTCCCCTCCGTCAACTTGCTACCCTGTCTATACCTGAGGCTAATTTAATCATTATTCAACCTTGGGATCGCACATCGTTGCGCGACATTGAAAGAGCCATTCTCACAGCCAACATCGGCCTTAACCCTGCGAATGATGGTAATATAATTCGGGTGATCATCCCTCCTCTTAGTGAGGAGCGGCGCAAGGAGTTGGTAAAGTTCGTATCCAGGAAAGTGGAGGAGCGGCGGATTGCTATACGCAATATAAGGAGAGATGGCATTGAGAAATTAAGAGAGATGGAGAAAAATAAAGAAATATCTGAAGACGAACTCAAAAATAATACTAAGAAAATCGACCAGCTTACAGAGGCTTGCGTGGATAGGGTAAGTGAATTAGGACAAAGCAAGGAAAAGGAAATACGGGAAATATAATTTAGCCCCAAAAAGTCTTACAACTTTTTTGGAGACCCTGCTAAACTTGCTCTAATCTCAGTTTTTCGCTATTTGCCATTCTGCCTCTGAACCCTTCGCTACTGCTCAGGGCTACATATCAGACATTACGCTGGTCTGATGAAACCCATTCATGAGACCACGCACTATCAAGCCTATAACCGCTTAAAAGCTGCTAAAATAGACTTATGCTCAAGCACAGAGTTATTACTGCCGCTGTAGGCGTGCCTCTCGTTATTCTTGCCATCTGGTTTGGTGACCC
>JBGPRV010000126.1:0-4330 GCA_041489785.1 Dehalococcoidia bacterium
ACCAATTTCTGCACAGCTCCCCTAACATCTTTCTCGCCCAGGACAGCACTAATCACGGCTACAGCATCAGCGCCAGCAGTTATTACTTCACCAACGTTATTCTGGTTTATGCCGCCAATGGCTACTAGAGGGGTATACACTATTCGCTTGACTTCTTTGAGCATATCCACTCCCACCACAGTGACTTCCTTTTTTGTTGTCGTGGGAAATATAGAGCCCACGGCAATATAGTCCGCGCCTTCGTTTTGAGCTTTTGTGGCCTGAGACACTGTAGTGACGGAACAGCCAATTATTTTATCTACGGGTAATTGCCTGCGGACTACAGGCAATGGTAAATCTTCTTGCCCGATGTGAAGTCCATCGGCATCAACAGCCATAGCTAAGTCGAGATAATCATTTATTATAAATAGAACACCCGCTTGACTACAAAGCTCCCTAAGCTTTTGCGCTATAAGTAGCAGTTCCCCCTTCTTGCTTTGCTTGTCACGAAACTGGATTACCCTGGCACCTCCCTCAATAATTTGGCCAGCAATGTCCAGTTCATCCCTGCCAGCCAGAAATTGCCGATCCAGGATAACGTAAAGCCCGGATATCCTTCCTATTTTGTCCCTGCGTGATATTCGGGAAATCAAATCTCGCTCTAAGGTATAAAGGGCAAACCTCGTCTGTTCAAAGCTGGCTGAATTCAGCATTGAACTTAGCTCTGGCAATTTAGCTAGCTCCTCTACCACGCGGAGAGACTCTTCCACTCTTTTAGCATTGGCGGTAACTAAATCCAGCAAGCCCTGCAGCGAGGTCGTTTTCATATTGAGTTTCCTCTCCCTCGAAGGGATAAGGTGAGGGTGACCAACATCGTGTTCGGAATCTCTGTGAGACAAGAGCCCTATGCTCAGTGATTTAGTCTCCCGGGTTAAATCATGACGTAGAGTCCTTAACCGTTGACTCAGTTCAGCATCGTTGAGAAGAAAGCGCGCGACATCTTCCAGAACCCGCAAGCCTTCACTGGAGCGGTTTAGATTGGCATCAATCATACGCAGCGGTTGGTGAGGCACTTTCTAGATCCTTCAGCGGCTCAGGTAACACGCCTTCCCTGGCTGCTCGTATCTTCTCCTGAACCTGGGAGGGTAGCTCCTGTCCCATGTCCTGGAATTTCTTTTCCACCCAGCGGCCGATATTCCGGGGGTCTTTGTAATAATCCTCACCGGAATGCATTGTAGGCTCGTCGCTCTCTTCCCATACCGTCTTCAATGGCTTATGGTAGGCAAAGCCAGAAATGACATGAGATAAGTTGGTATTGCCACATGATGAGCATTTTGGAGCAAAAGGAGCAGAAATATCCCTTACCAAAAAAGACAGTCTTTTGTGGCAGTTCTGACAAATGAATTCATAAATGGGCATGGGACACCTTCTCGTTCAACCACTCTCAGGCTTGCCTTCCCCTTGACCAGAGAATTCTTTCCTTTTTTCTTCTATCTGGGTAACGGGCCATTCGCCCCTCTCCATTTTCTCAGTTATTTCCTCATATTCCGGAGGAGATTTCTCACCGCTACTCATTCTCTTGTTCCATTCGGCTATTGCTCTGGGGTCATCGCGCATCATGCCCTGGGTCAGCTCGCGGTCGGAAAGTATGTTTTCATAAACATCCCTGTATGTTTTCTGTACGGAAAAAGTGGAGAATATCCGCTTGAGCTTGCTGTTGCCACAACGAGGACAAGGGGGTGGGGGCACAGATGAGCTCTGCCGATATGAACTAACAACTCGGCGGCAGGAATTACACCAATACTCGTAAATAGGCATTTTCCCCTAGCAAGGAAATTTTAGCACAACTCCTTCCTTCGACCAAACCGTGCCGGAAAAGTATAGCTTCTCTTCCTTTTCCGGAAGAAGTTATGAGACAGCTAGATTTGGTTAAGGATAGCCTAACTCTTTGCCCAGAACTGCCACTGCGGCTACCTGAGGAGGGCCACCGAAGGTCTGTGATATGCCAAGCTTGGCATCCTTTAGTTGACGCTCAGGCGATTGAGCCTTGCCCTGGAGTTGTTTGTAAACCTCGTAAGTCATCCTGAGGCCGCTAGCACCCACCGGGTGTCCAAAGCATTTCAGCCCGCCATCGCTATTTACAGGCAAGCCACCGCCAAGCTCAAAGAAGCCAGAATCGATATCCTCCTTGGATTTGCCCTCCGGGCTAAAGCCAAGGAGTTCGTAAAGAAGCAACTCTGTGCTGGTAAAGCAATCGTGAACTTCGGCAATATCAATTTGCTCTCGAGGATTCTTTACCCCAGCTTGCTCGTAAGCTTGGCGAGAAGAATTTATGACCTCCTCAAAATGGAGCCAATCGAAAGCTGGGCGGTTTTGGGGGAGGAGAGCAGAATGAGCTGCACCTAAGCCCTTTATGTAGATAGGGTCATCCCTGTATTTTCTAGCCTGGCTGGCGGGAACCAAGAGGGCTGCGGCACTGCCGTCACTGTTGCCACAGCAATCAAAAAGACCCAGGGGCCAGGCGATAATAGGAGCACTCGTCACCTGTTCCAGGGTTACGCGGTTGTGGAAATGAGCCTTGGGGCAAAGGCTGCCATTGTAATGGTTCTTAACCGCAATCTTGCCAATGATGCGTTTACCTTCTTCGGGGCTCAGTCCGTAAGTGTAGAAATATCGAGTTGCGATCATGCCAAACGAGCCCGGTGCAGTGCGGCGTGCCTCCAGTACGGTGCTCATGCCTCGTCCGGTCCCCAAGCCAGGGAAGCCAGTATCCTTGAGCTTCTCCACACCCAGTGCCAAAACTAAATCGTACATACCACAAGCGACACCAAAGCAGGCATTCCTCAGAGCCTCGTGCCCAGTGGTGCACCAATTCTCCACCCTGCTCATGGGTATGCCATGCAGTTTCAATGGTCCCGCCAGATTGGTGCAGCCAATGCCGACCATCGGTTGGGTGACAGTCCCATACCAGCAAGCCTGAATATCCTTGGGGTCGATCCCGGCATCTTCATAAGCCTCATAGGCAGCCTCTATGACCAGGTCATCGAGCCCAGCATCCCATCTCTCGCCAAATTTAGTGCAGCCCATACCAACAATGGCAACTTTATCCTTTATACTCTCCATTTATCTACCCTCCCTTGGTTATTAGCTCACGACTCTCCCTTTTCCTCCCCTTCATAAACTTCGGGAAATATTTCCTTCCTCCTAAATCTTTGCCAGTCCGGCTTCTTTTTCTGCCAGAATGCGTTCTTCCAATGTTCAGCTTCCTCCGAAGCGTAATATTTCCAGAGATACTGAGCTGAAACTGCCTCTATGCCCCGCATATAGGTAGTGGCAGCGTTGAAGCATGCTTTGATGCCGGCTATAGCTCCAGGACTTTTCTCTAATATTTCGTCGCACCATTTGTCCACCTCCTCTTCCAACTTATCTGCTGGTACTACCTTGTTCACCAGTCCCATCTCCAGAGCTTCTTTGGCAGTATATCGGCGGCAGAGATACCAAATTTCCCTGGCTTTCTTTTCTCCCACTACCATCATCAAATCAATAACACCTGCACCCGGGTCAAAACTTCCCACCAAAGGGCCGACCTGGCCAAAGACGGCATTTTCTGAAGCTATGGAGAGGTCACAAATCTGCTGATAGACTTGCCCCCCTCCTATGGCATAACCATTCACTGCCGCGATAACCGGCTTGGGCATCTCCCGTATCAAGGTTTTGACCATTAAATCCTTTTCCAGCATTCCCTTCCGATAGCCGGCTTTCGCCTCCTTGGCATCACCGCCGGTACAAAATGCCTTATCGCCAGCGCCAGTAAACACCACCACGCCTACAGTAGCATCGCTTGCCACATCCTCAAAAGCTTTTATCAGTTCGTCCTGGGTGGAGGTAGTAAAAGCGTTATATGCCTCGGGTCTGTTTATGGTTACCTTGGCTACTCCGGGCCTCTTTTCGTAGATGATATCTTTGAAATCAAACCCTGGGACCTTTTCCCATTTTCTCTTTGACATGGCTTATCCTTTCATCCTGATATCTCACCTTATGGGTCGGCATTTCCAAAAATAGTTGTACATGCCCGCACCTTCATAGAGCTTCCTAAAAGTCATCTCTACTGGCATATCCACCTTCACCTCGCCGGGGTCACAATCCGTCATGGGAAGATAAGTTCTGGTATTTTGGTAGTCAAACTCTATCCCTATCTGTGGTATTGTGGGGTCGTCACTTCTGCCAGCCAAGTTATCCAGGGTAAAAGTAAACACCTTGGCTTTTCTATCCGAGAGCCTGACTTCCTCAAAATTATCCTTGCTTCGGCAGTTATAACAAACCCTTTCTATGGGGAAAGTGACGGTACCGC
>JBGPRV010000127.1:0-4295 GCA_041489785.1 Dehalococcoidia bacterium
GATACCCATGTAGACCTGGCAGCTGCTATTATTGAGGCGGACTTTTTTAGCTTCCTCAAGGAAGCCTTGGGAAAAATTCTCGTCTCCGACCAGTTTGTGGATGGTTGATAGCAAATTACCATTGGAGACAACAGCTTTACTTTTAATCGTCTTCCCATTGGCTATTACCCCGCCAACCCTTTTATCTTTAATAATGATTTTTTCCACCAGGCACCTTGTCCGAATATCAGCGCTGTTTTTTAGAAGCTCTTCCCGCATTTTTCCGATAAACTGGTCTGTTCCCCCTCGAACAGTATAAACACCTTTGCTCATAAAGTTGGAAAACACAATTCCATAAGTTATCGCAGGATCATCTAGAGTTGACCCGTTGGCATAAGTGATTGACTCCATTAACATGCGGTGAACATCGTCACGGCCAAGAAAGAATTTTTCGAAAAATTCCTTCGTGGTCATGCTTTGATCATCGTAAAAATTCATATTTCTCGCTGTATCGAAAAAGCCTTCAATATTCTCTTGGGGTATTTTGAATTGCTGCTCCAAGATGCGTGTAAAATCTTCCCTGTCATAAGTTGTAGTAAAGGAGAACTGGGGGTTGTCAAATCTGATCCCTTTGAGTTGGACAATCATGTTGGCAATTTCAGGAGTCCAGTATTTACGACAGGTTTTAATCATGCCCACTGGAAATCCATGTAGGGCGATATCAAAGATATGCCCCTTTCTTTTGAACCAGGTAGCCAATCCACCAAGGTTGTAGTGCTGCTCCAGAAGTAAAACTGAATGTCCTCCTCTGGCTAACATATTGGCACATGTTAATCCTGCCAGTCCACCTCCAATGATGATGACATCATATTCTGACCTTGTATCTTTCGACCAATCGTGGCTCATAGATTTCCCTTTTCCTACGTCTTCTGCAGAACGTGAAGATTTGCCATGGAGATACCGCTCAGCATTGCTCCCACTATTCCCAGGAATCCCTGGTCAGTGCCACAGATGAATAGATTGTCTAAATGGGTCTTTCCTGTTTTGATTTTATTTGGTGTCCCATAAACCGCGCCATTTATGCGGCTGGTAAATCTGTGGATTGTTTTCGGGGTAAAAATATCGGTAAAAATAATTGAATCGCGGAAATCGGGTACAAATTTCACTACCTCTTTGAGCGTGGTTTCCAGCCAGGCAGCTTTCTGGGTCTTGTACTCTTCCTCACCTAATCTGTTCCAAAGGTCGAAGTTAGCCAGGTTGGTTATCCTTAGCATGCCCTCTGGTAAAGGATTTTCGAATTGAAAGTTATTGGGGCAGCAGATAACGCCACTGGAAACATCAACCAGCTCGTTAGGTTTTCGATAATCAAATCTATCTGAATTGTTGTAAAAGGTGATTGTTGTGGTATAGTCCATTTCGGCAGGTTCCTTATTTAAAACCAGAATAAACTCCACAAATGAAAGTTGCCCCACATGACAGTTGAATTTTGAAGAATCATAGTCGGTTAACAGTTTCGTAGTTTCAACATAGCCAGCGGATGATAGTATCCTATCGGCTGTCAGGACCTCACCGTTTTCGAGCAGGATTGATTCAACCCTGCCATTAGCACATTTGAGACTTGTTACCGCGCATTTCATCCTTAATTCACCGCCGCAAGCCTTATACTTTTTCACCAGCACATCGAGTATTTGACGTACCCCAGCTTGAGGTCGGGCAAAGCCTTCGCAGAAGATGCTCTTGAACATGATAACAAATTGTCCGAACTCCATGTCATTCTCTTGAGCATTTCCGTAAAACATAAGCGGGCAAAAAATCATATCAACGAGGATTGGGTCGGAAATAATGGAACTCACAACTTCACGAGCCGAAATCGTTTTGGCATACAGGTTCAGTTCATCATATTCGAAAGTAGTCTTAAGCAGGTTTAGGAAGTTGTCAGCCTGCGTTGGGAAATTATCGACGACCTCCTGGACGAAAAAGTCGAAGTCGTTATTAAATCTGAGGGTCCTATTGGGAAATTTGATTACTGACATCAGTTGTGGGCACAGAGCGAAATCTTCAGCTTTTAGTTTGAGCTGTCGGAGCAGCTTGGGCAATGGCGCTAATTTAACACCTTTGGGAACATAATTGGTCATGGCATGAAGGCCGACATCGAATTTATGTCTCCCAAGGTTGTAAAAAGAGTTCAGTCCACCAACACGATAATGTTTTTCCACGATGCAAACTCTTTTACCATAGTAGGCTAATCTGATGCCGGCGGCAAGACCAGACATTCCCGCACCGATAATTAGGACATCGTAATTCATCGTCAGGCTCTTTTCAAAATCAGAGGCTAACTAAGCCTTCGATCGTCGGGAAAATGTGATAAAAATTTGTGTTCCTGACTTGCCAACGCTATTGATTAAAGTTTTTTCATCCGTGGCTCTAGATAGGCTACAGAGCCATCTAAGGTAGCTAATTGCACATAGTCATTCTCGGGTACTTCGATACCATAGCGTTTTCGCAACTCCATAATGATGTCTAAGAAATCCATTGAGTCCAGTTCCACTTGTTCTCGTAGTGGGATATCGCCCTTGAGATTGCTCAGGTCTTCATCTGGTATAATTTGGGCTATGATTTCCAGGATGGTGGCTTTAATTTGTTCCTTGGTCATGTACCCCCCGTTTGTTTATTCCAAGCATGTTTTCAGCTTTATTCCTCAAATCTTTTTACGATAACAACCGAATTGATGCCTAACATTCCGAAGGAATTATTAAATATATAGTCGACCTTGTCAATCTTTTTTGGTTCATTGATAACCAGGTTGTTAATATGACACTCAGGGTCTAAATGGTCCAGATTGATTGTAGGATGGACAATATAGTCTTCAAAAGAGGGTAAATTACCCGCTAATTCTAAGGCGCCGGCAGCCCCCATAGCATGACCGATAAAACTCTTGGTGTTGTTTATATGCGCATGGAGATGTTCACCAAACACTTCTCTAATTGCCTGGCACTCTACCTGGTCTCCTTCAATGGTGCCAGTCCCATGGGTATTGATGATATCGATATCTTCTGGAGATATACCGGCTTTGTTAAGAGCAAGTTTCATGCACTGAATTTGTCTTTCTTTGTCGGGGAAAATAAAGTCACTGGCATCTGAGTTGATAGCATAGCCCACGATTTCGCCGTAGATCTTAGCTCCCCTCTTAAGGGCAGCGCTTAGTCTTTCTAGAACAAAAATGCCGCCGCCTTCGGAAACAACCACACCATTCCTGTCCTTGTCAAAGGGGCGGCACGCCTTCTCAGGGTTTTCATGGGAAGCTAAAGCCCCTTCGCTTTTAAAGCCAGCAAAAATACCAAAGGAACCGGTACTCTCGGAAACGCCACCAGCTAGAGCTAAATCGACTTCATTCAGTAGCAGCATTTGTAATCCCTGTATGAGTCCAATGTTGCCGCCAGCGCAGGCAGCCCCCAATGTATAGTGTGGTCCGGTAATTCCCAGGTTTAAGGTAACTTCGCCGGCGGGATTATTAGCCACTACTCTGGGATTGTGATGGTGAGACCAATATTTTATATCATAGTCAAATTGCTTAATTTCATAAATTTCGTTTTCAGTTTCCACGGTGCCATGCTCGGTAATCCCAAGATAGACACCAATCCTCGATTTATCAAGGCAAGCAAGGTCTAATTTGGCATCAGTGATTGCTTCTTGGGCGCAGTAGATAGCAATAGAGCCTGCTCTCGTTCCCCGACGCAAATCCTTCTTCTTTTGATACTTCAGTGGGTCGAAGTGGCATATACCAGCCAACACTTCACCCATGTAGCGGATATTGAATTTCTGTACCCCGGATTTGCCAGCGAGTAAACTTTTTCGAAATTCCGCTAGATTATTTCCGTTTGGCGCCGCCAGGCCAATCCCGGTAATTACGATTCGTGTTTCATTAGGCTTCTTTGCCACCATAAGGTAAAACTTCCATCAAAAACGTAGATATTAAAGCGGCTTAAAGAAATCTATCTAATTGTAGCGCTGTCTGAGGGAGTATTTCCCTGAACTCATCTTGCTAGAGCCATTTCCTCTACCATTCCAGACCCAGCATAAGGCAGACTATGCCGCTGCCAATCCCCATCATGGCAACCTTGTCACCGGGGTTAAGGCAACCCTGGTCAATTCCGATAGCCATGGTAATGGGAAGGGAAACCGACCCGATGTTTCCTAGATATTCCACAGTGGAAAAGTCTTTTGCATCATCTAGTCCCAGGGTCTTGAACAATAGTTTACTATGCACGGCGCTAACCTGATGAGTAAAAAACCTATCTACGTCGGAGTTCTTCCAC
>JBGPRV010000128.1:0-4021 GCA_041489785.1 Dehalococcoidia bacterium
GACCAAAGGCTTGAGTGGTATGATATCGAATACTGGTTTAGCTATCTTGGCTTGGGTTCTTCTGAGCCAGCGATACAAAGCTGCATGGGTAAGATATCCTGTTATCCTGAGACCACTGAGGTCCTTTCTTCCTTAGTCAGTGAATACAGGCTGATTGTTGCCTCAGGAACACCACTGGAGTTACTGCATCTCTTATTGCAAGATATCAAACCTTATTTTGTTCGAATTTTTTCTTCCGTCTCGCATTACAAACAATTAAAAAGTCCTGATTTTTACCTCAGGATATGTGAAGAGATGGGCGTCAAGCCAAGCCAGGTTATACATGTAGGTGATAACTGGCAATTTGACTTCCTCAATGCCCGACAGGCCGGCATAAATGCTTTTTATATTGACAGGTCAGGGAGAAACCATCAGGAATCTCTTAGCGATTTGACTCAATTAAAGCACCTCCTCATACCCTCGATATAAAATATGCTCCCTTCCGGCCTGAAGGTAGCCCGCTCACCATAGACATTGTAAGCCATTTTGAGTTACAATGTAGTACTTAACCCATGCCAAATCATAGCGAAGTATCCCCCGAAAGCACCTCTTCCAAAAACAAATTCACCTTGTCCACGGCAGAGCTCAAGGAAATGGCCAAAAAACTACGCCGTCATGTAATCACCATGATAGCTACGGCAGGCAGTGGACATCCTGGTGGCTCTCTATCAGCAGCCGACATCATCACTGCTCTTTACTTTAAGGTTTTGCGCCATAATCCCAAAAATCCCCAATGGTCAGCCCGTGATCGATTTATATTGAGCAAAGGACATGCTGCTCCAATTTTATACGCTGCCCTGGCTGAAGCTGGTTACTTTCCCGTGGCAGAACTGGTGACGTTGAGAAAATTGGATAGCCGCCTCCAGGGACACCCTGATAGAAACCTCACCCCCGGGGTAGAAATGTCGGCTGGTTCTTTAGGTATGGGCTTATCCTTCGCCATTGGCGTCGCCCTAGCCGCCAGGCTGGACTCCAAAACTTACCGGACGTATGTTCTTCTTAGCGATGGTGAATGTGAAGAAGGACAAACTTGGGAGGCAGCCCTTTCAGCAGCCCATTTTAAACTAGATAACCTAACGGCCATAGTTGACTGCAATGGTATGCAGCTCAGCGGATGGACTCGGAACATCATGAACCTTGAGCCTTTTACCCGGAAATGGCAAGCCTTTGGCTGGCATATCATTGATATAGATGGACATGACTTTGACCAAATCCTGTCCGCTTGCCAAAGAGCTGAAAAAATAAAAGACAAACCCACTGTCATCATCACCCGCACCATCAAAGGCAAAGGGGTTAGCTTCATGGAAAATAATGCGGAGTTTCACGGCAAGGCACCTACGTGGGAAGAAGCCGAAAGGGCACTAAAAGAGTTAGAGTAAGTATGGCTGAAGCATCTACTCGGGAAACATACGGCAAAATTCTGGTAGAACTAGGCAGACAAAACAAAGACATTGTTGTTCTGGACGCCGATGTGTCGCCCTCAACGATGACCAATTTTTTTGCCCGGGAGTTTCCTGAGCGTTTCTTCAACTGTGGTCTGGAAGAGCAGAACATGATAGGCATAGCTGCTGGCCTGGCTGCTTCGGGCAAAATTGTCTTTGCCACCACTTTCGTTGTTTTTGTCGTCTGTCGCTGTTTTGACCAGCTAAGACTATGCATTTCCCAGCCGAATCTAAATGTTAAAATCGTAGCTACTCATAGCGGCATCAGCGTAGGAGAGGATGGCACTTCACATCAGGCAATTGAAGATCTAGCCTTGTGTTGTGCTCTTCCTAGCTTCACTGTTGTCGTCCCCGCAGACGCCATAGAGACTGCTGGGGCAATAAGAGTGGCGGCAAGTGACTATGGACCTTTCTACATCAGACTAAGTCGCCCTAAGACACCGATTGTTTACCCCGAAGGCTATCACTTCACATTAGGCAAGGCAGTAACCATGAGACAAGGCAACGATGCAACTGTTATAGCCATGGGCATCATGGTCGCTAAGGCTCTGGAGGCGGCAGATACCTTAGCAAGACAGGGTATAGATTGCCGGGTAATCAACATGCATACTCTCAAACCTTTGGATGAAGCAGCCATAGTCAACGCAGCCTCAGAGACGGGCGCAATTGTCGTCGCTGAAGAGCACCTAGCTCAAGGTGGGCTAGGCAGCCGAATTGCGCAGATAGTAGCTAAAGAGAAGCCAGTGCCTATGGGATTCGTCAACCTTGGTGACAGGTATGCCGTGTCAGGCAAATCTGAAGAGTTGCTTCAAAGATACGGATTGACCGCCAGAGACATTGAAGAGTCTGTGAAGTCAGTGGTCAAGAGAAAGTAATATTTCCAAGTCTAGTCCTGGAAAACTAGACTAATACTTAAAATGAGTGGGGCTTGCGTGTGAAAAAGCGCTTTCTAATCCCTTTAGCCTGTGGAGCTGCGCTGGGCTTGCTCATCGTGTCTGGGTTGAGCTGCGTCAGCTTCATCATTCACCCGGCGAGCTCTATTGCTAATTGGCTTCCGGCAACGGAGTCTGAATTCAAGTCCTACATCACGCCCGAATGTTCATCGGTTAAAGAAGCTTTACGTGATATCCTTGGTGACCTCCCTTATGAACTTTCTCAAGCTGGCTTTGATGATATCCGAGACTGGGTCGCTACTAATATAGATTATATGTCTGATGAAAAGCGCTGGGGGAAGGACTATTGGCAAACCCCCGAGGAAACCCTGTCCTATCGCACTGGGGATTGCGAGGATTTTTCCATCTTATTGTGTTCCCTCTTTAGAGCTTATGGCATTGATGCGGAGCAGGTATATATCGCCCTTGGTGTTAATGATGAAGAAGAGGGACATGCCTTCCTGATAGAGGATTGGTATCACGATGGAGAGTGGCGGAGGATAGAATCCCAAGCACCTGTCCAATTCTCTTCTTGGCATTCCTGGTTCGGGCTTCCCAACCCCGATTCTAGACTAGACGAATATGAAATTACCGCAGCCTTTAACGACCTCTATTGCCGTGAGGAATCTTTTCCCTGGGATGAATATCAAGCGAACGTTTCGACCATGGCCAAGATAGCAACCGCCGTGGGCGATATTGCAAGGCAATTGTCACAACTCCTGGGGTATTTGCTTGGACTCTTGTTCAAATGAGATCAGCAGGATACATCCCAGATTAACAATACCTTGATTTTGAAAACCTTTCCAGCTTCCCCCTCAATGCCATCAGATTAACTACGTCTTCCTTGTTGTATTCCAGCAACAAAGCTAACGCCTTTTTGTCATGGTCCATCTGATATCTCCACCAAAGCATTACCGCCTCTGCTCCCCCGATACCCCGTAGCCGTCGATGAATACCTAATTGCCGCTCTACCACCTTAAAGCCACCATATAAATTGTTCCTCCAGCAATCATGCATCAGGTCATGATGATGAAAATGCTCTCTCAGATTCACCCTCAGACGGAAATTGATAAAAGGAAGGTCAAAGCGGCTGCCATTGTATGTATAAATGGTATCCACACAGCGCAAGGTTCTGAGTAAGTTAGTCTTAGTTACATCACTTCCAACAAGTTGAACCAATCTATTCACACTGCCATTGGCTAAGCAAATGCCAATAACGGTTATTTCATCATAAAATGAGCATAAGCCTGTGGTCTCAATATCAAGATAAGCATCAAATGGTAGCTGCAACCTGCTGCCTGCCTTTCCAATACTCCTATTTTGGCATATGATAGCATATGTTTGGGAAAGTGGCGCAGCTTTGTGTTCCTATGCTTATTACATAGTATCCTTTCGCCTTGGGAGCAAAGAGGCATTTAGCTAAACAATTAGCGAAGGAGAGCAAATATGAGAGAGTGCACCATGGAGCAAAACAAGGAAAAATGTAACTGTACCTATGAACCATGCAGCAGGAAAGGCATTTGCTGCGAATGTCTAAGATACCATTGGAGGTCAGGCGAGTTGCCAGCCTGCTTTTTCCCCGACGATGTGGAAAGGACTTACGACCGC
>JBGPRV010000129.1:0-4004 GCA_041489785.1 Dehalococcoidia bacterium
ATTTCGCACCACCTGAGAGCCCTTAAGGAATGTAACATTGTGAAAGAGAGGCAAGAAGCTCAAAAGGTTTACTATAAGCTTACAGATGCTAGATTAGCCAGGTTAATTATTGACTGCGAAGCTCTCATGAAAGAGCTATTGCTGTGTAAATGTCAGGAGGTGAATTATGGAAAAGAAGAAAATCAAAGAGGTGGTGAAGGGGAGATATGCCCAGATAGCTAAGCAAGACCAAGAGAGCTGCTGCCCAAGTTGTGCCTGCGGGAGCAGTTCCTTGTTGCAAGCTAAGGTTATCGGATATTCGACAGAGGATTTGGAGCATATTCCGGAAGAGGCAGTTATGGGGTTGGGGTGTGGTAACCCCACCGCCATAGCAGACCTCCAAGCGGGTGAGGTAGTCCTAGATTTAGGGTCGGGAGCCGGGGTAGATGTGTTCCTGGCAGCTAATAAAGTTGGCCCCACCGGCAGGGTTATCGGGGTTGATATGACGGAGGAGATGGTGGATAAGGCCAAAAGTATCGCCAGGGATCATGGCTACCACAATGTTGAGTTTCGCCTGGGTGAAATTGAGAAACTCCCAGTCGAGGATGAATCTGTGGATGCGATTATCAGCAACTGCGTTATTAATCTCTCACCGGATAAATCTAAGGTCTTCCGGGAAGCTTACCGAGCCCTGAAGCCTGGCGGAAGACTCACAGTCTCTGATATTGTCTCGGAAGGAGTGCTCCCTAATGAGATAAAGAGTGACTCGAATGCCTGGGCATGTTGTATCGGCGGGGCTTTGGAACACCAGGAATACCTGAGAGAGATAAAGGAATCCGGCTTTGAAAATGTGCAGGTGCTGTCCAGCAAGGAGTTTTATATAGAAGGCGAGGGAAGCCAAGCGCTGACGAAGCTTCTGAGCATTACCGTAAAGGCGTATAAGTGAAGAACTAGGCCGCATGGTCTATCCCATAATGGTGCAGATAGATCTCAGCGAAGTAGCAGAGGCAGCCAAAACTCCAAACGCGCTGAAACACCCTCGTTGCCAATCAGAGCGATGAAAAACTCATTTTTGGCTGTCCTCTGGCATAGGTTTCCAAAGCTTCTTTACCTCTGACGTATCCTTGACAAGCAAGATTTGAAGAAATAGAATATTCGGCTAATGTGGATATTCGAATATCCACATATAACAAGGCCCAACAATGAGAGATTTTGCGAAGTTGTTTAAGGCTTTGTCTGATGAAACCAGGATAAGGATTTTGAAAGTCCTTCTGGAAAGAGAGTGCTGTGTCTGTGAAGTTATGCAGGCATTGAACATCTCTCAGTCCCGCGCTTCGCGCAACCTGCGTGTCCTCGAAGATGCTGGCTTTATCAAATCCAGGAGAGACGGGCCCTGGGTGGTCTATTCTATCACCGAGCAAGCAACCAGTAGCTATGCTGCGCCCCTAATTGAACTGCTCCGCGATTCCCTCTTTAATGAGGAGATTATATATCAGGACAGAGAGAGATTAAGTCACGCTGTGCGAGTCGGCCCAAGGGCTATGCACCGATAGTTTTTGGGTAGTTATTTGTGCTTATACGTATTTGGGAAGGAAATTCTAGGATATGACATTAGCTATCGAGCTTCTTAAAGGCGGCGTAGCTACTCTCGAGGATTATCTCCTGGTTCATCTTCCCTTTGTGGTGCCTGCTTTCTTCTTAGCCGGGGCACTGTACGCACTTTTCCCCAAAGATAAAATCCTCCGCTACCTCGGGCCGCGCGCACCAAAGCATATTTCTTATCCTATGTCGATTGCGGCCGGACTGTGCCTGGCTGTTTGCTCCTGCACTATTCTGCCACTGTTTGCCGGGATACGGAAAAGCGGGGCTGGCCTTGGACCAGCGATTGTTTTTCTCTATACTGCCCCAGCTACCAATATCCTGGCCATCATCTATACCTCAACCCTGATTGGTATAGATGTTGCCCTGGCCCGAATCATCCTTTCTATCGGCTTCGCCATTATCATCGGCACCAGCATGGCTGCTCTATTCCCCGACAAAATATCTGGGGATGTAGCCGATGTGGCAGCAGGACAGACCTTCCCCCTGGCTGGAAATAGCCCTACCTCAAAGTGGCTCTGGGTGTTCTTTGGGTTCCTGCTTGCCATCTTGCTGTGGGGGGCTTCCCCTGCGATAACCATTCTTAAGGTGAAATTGATCGGGCTTGCTCCGCTCTTGATAGCACTTATATTTGTAGCTCGGCGTGCATTAAGTCGAGATGACGTGCTGAGCTGGATGCGGGAAACATGGTTTTTTGTCCGTACCATTATTCCCTTGTTGCTGGTGGGTGTTTTTGTGGCAGGTATGCTTCGGGTAGTCATTCCGGCTGAGTTCGTCAGTCAGCATTTCGGAACTACAACGGTGGGGGCCACGCTGGCAGCAGTCTTGTTTGGGGTTGTCGCGTACTTCCCAACGCTGGTGGAGGTACCCATGGCCCGTTTGTTTCTAGACCTTGGCGTGGGGAGAGGACCTCTGCTGGCCTACTTGCTTGCTGACCCGGTGATTTCTCTGCCCAGTATGCTTGTCGTTCGGCAGATGATTGGAAACAAGAGGCTTCTCTGGTATGTGGTTATCATAATCGCATGCTGTACTGCAGCAGGATTGTTATATGGTTTTGTCACCAGCTTATGAGGCTTGGGTACTTAGAAAAACAAGTTAGTTCTAGAGAAATTGAGAAAGGAGGTAGAAGGATGAACATAAAAATCTTAGGACCCGGATGTGCCAGATGTCACCAGTTGGAAAAGACCACCAGGGAGGTGGTGAAAGAGCTCGGCATTGACGCCAGCATAGAGGAGGTCAAGGATATGATGAAAATAGTGCAGTATCCTATTTTGACCACTCCTGGGCTAATAATCAACGAAGAGTTGGTCTGTGCTGGTCGAGTGCCCACCAAGGCCGAGGTTACTCAGCTTATCGCTAACGCCCTAACCAAAGAAGATAAAACTGGGAAATAGAAGATTAACCTTGGTACAGGAGCCGCGCAAATATACAAGGAGGTAAAAATGACAGACGCGAAACCATGCTGTGCCGCAGCCGCAGCCAGGATGATAAAGAAACTGGCCTTGCCCGGTGGTGAAGTTGGTATCGTGAACATGGAGGACATACTCAAGGAAGTTGCCGACCTGAAGCTGGCCAACAACGAGGCTATTAAAAAAGAACTGCTCCAGAGGGTCAAAATTTACAATTATGTTGCGCCCAGTGCCGAAGCTGATTATTCAAAGGCGCTGCTCAAGGAGTATAAGCGACAATACGGGAAAAGATGAACTACGAGATGAACCGAGTAGTGAGAGAACTTGGACTGGGAAAAACAGCTACCGGATGCTTGCCATCAGGGCCGCTGTGGGTAGTTCCTCCAGGCGCTGGAATTTATGCTAGAGCAAAAATGGAGGTGAGTTATGCTTCTCCAAGACTATAAGGTAACCAAAGTCAGGCGCAATTTATGCAATCCAGAATGGATTGTGGTCTCAGCCGAGCTTAGCGATGACATCAGCGAGGGCTTCCCCTACCTTAATGCTGTCGTTAAAAATGCCGTATATACCCCTGAAGCCCAAAACCTCAATTTCAAAATGGACGCAGGGGCCATAAGCCTTATGCCCCGCGAGATGAGTGTGGGACAGGTGACATGTGAGGAGGATGCTATAAAGGTTCTGGATTATGTCAAGGAGATGATAAATGATACCTGGGAGAAGCGAGCAAGCATCACCCCTGTGTATGAGAGAAAGGAAGAGATAAAGGCGAAGGATATAGTTGACTTTTTGCCCAAGACCAACTGCCGCGATTGTGGACTCCCCACCTGCTTTGCCTTTGCCGTGGCTTTGATGAAGGGGCAGAAACGCTTGAAGGACTGTCCTGCTTTAAATAAACCGGAATTTGCCCAAGATAAGGAGTCGCTGGCTAGGCTGCTCCAGACGGTTAGTTCGGAGGAGGCAGCGAAGTGAAAAATGAGCATTAGAAAGGCTCTGAAGTAGGAGAAAGGTTTTATGGCG
>JBGPRV010000130.1:0-3949 GCA_041489785.1 Dehalococcoidia bacterium
AGCAGGAGCTCGCCGAGAAAAGATGCCCCTGAGACGGGGTCGGAAAACTTTGGCCAAGAGACGCCAGACATTCTTAGCAGCGTTCCAACACTTCCGAGGAATGATCAAAATAATGCCGAGCAGGACAAGC
Source organism: Dehalococcoidia bacterium (assembly GCA_041489785.1). Taxonomy (GTDB): domain Bacteria; phylum Chloroflexota; class Dehalococcoidia; order GIF9; family AB-539-J10; genus RBG-13-51-36. The sequence goes on from JBGPRV010000130.1 coordinate 131, forward strand.
CCGGCTACTAGAAGTCCTCCAACTTTATCGGGAGAATACATTATTATGCTCTGCCCAATTTTGCCTCCCAGTGTGGCGTCCTTCAAAACACCTTCCCCGTGAAAGAAAGCAAGGATTCCCCACACGGCACAAGCCAGGCTAATGCCCCCGAGAACCCAATTCCACATCTGTTTCACAACAGAGAATTGCCGCCGCCAGGCCATCCAGACCAGCGTGCCCAAAGCAATGGCTATTATTATTAATCCATAACCAAACAGTGTGAGTATGTCTTCCCATAACACATACAGCAATACTACTACTACGATAATTAAGATAAGCCTGCGTACCACTGGTGAAGCGATGAAGTTAAAGAATCGTTTCCACGCCGGTCGGCTTTCCTTTGCCTTCCGCCCCGACTTAGACCCACTTTTTGTTTTAGACACGGAGTTATGCCCCTGAAATTAGTAGTCAGAAGTCCACTTCCTACTGGCTACTGACTTCTGGATTCTTCCCTCTTACCTCCACAACCACAGGAATGATAACAGGACGACGATGAATTTGTTCATAAAAGAATCTGCTCAGGGAATCTTTTACTTTGGCATCAACGAAGCTTGGTTCGCTTAAGCGTCTTCTAGAAATGAATTCTCCTTTTCCATTCTCTAAAGCAGCTAGCACCACATCTCGGCCTTTCTCAATCAATTTCTGTTCCTCTCCAGCATTAATGAAGCCCCGCGTCATAATGCGTGGCCTTTCAGCTAGTTTCCCACTTTCAGCATCAACAGCAATGGTCACCACAACAACGCCGTCCCGCGAAAGTAATTTGCGGTCCCGAAGCACACCGCCATCCAGCTCGCCTGTTATCATGCCGCTTACATAGATAACTCCGACACGGGTTCGAGCAACCACCTTTCCTGAATCTTGCCCAAGTTCAAGAATATCCCCATTATCAAGGACAAAAATGTTATCTTTGGGTATACCCATACTTCGAGCTAAGCCGGCATGCAAGCTTAAATGGCGATACTCTCCATGAACAGGAACAAAGAATTTAGGCTTAACCAAACTAAGCAAAAGCTTCAACTCCTCTTGACTACCATGCCCGTGGACATGAACTTGAGCCAGCTTGTCATAAATTACATTGGCACCTTGACGAAAAAGGCTGTCTGTAGTCTTGCTAACCAATGCCTCATTGCCGGGAATAGGAGTTGCTGAAATCACCACGGTGTCGCCGGGGACTATCTGAACTCGACTACTGGGGTCGCGATTAGCCATACGTACTAAGGCAGAGGTGGGCTCACCTTGACTTCCCGTGCTCAACACGATAACTCGATTGTGAGGCAAGGTCTTAAGTTCGTCCAAGCGACAAATAAGGCCGGGGGGAGCAGTAAGATAACCCGTTTTCAATGCCATGCTCACTATCTCCTTCATGCTCCGCCCGATGATAAATACACGGCGACCATGTTTAACGGCAATATCAAATACTTGCTGCGCGCGAGATATGAGAGAGGCAAATGTAGTTACGATTACCCTTCCCTTTGCCTCGCTTATAATCCTATCTAAAGTATCGCTAACCACCCGCTCGGAAGGAGTATATCCAGGAAGCTCGGCATAGGTGGAGTCAGAAAGAAGCAGCAAAACACCCTTTGCCCCTAGCGAAGCTAATTGGCTAAAGTTAGTAGCCTCGCTAATGACTGGCGTATAATCGATCTTAAAATCACCACTGTGAACTACAATTCCCAGGGGAGTGTGAATTATCAGCCCTACAGAATCAGGAATACTATGACAAACAGAGAAAAATTCTATGGTGAACTTACCCAGTGTAATCCTGTTCCCCGGCCTAACTAAATTCAATTTTACGCCAGTTTTCACTCCTCGCTGCTTGAGCTCCATGAGAATCAGCTCTCGAGCAAACTTGGTAGCATAAATTGGAGGGGCGATGCGAGATAAAATGTAAGGCAGTGCCCCAATGTGGTCTTCGTGCCCATGAGTAATCACTATCCCCCTTAACTTTTGCTGTCTCGCCAAAAGATAGCTAATATCTGGGATAAGCAAGTCAACTCCCAGCATCTCCTCGCTGGGGAACATAAGTCCGGCATCAATGACGACGATGTCATTGCCATATTCCAGTGCCATCATGTTCTTACCAATTTCACCCAATCCGCCTAGAGGGATGACTCTTAATTTATGTGTTGGCATGATTTTTCTCTTCCTTTCATTCAGAACATGGTTCTAAAACAAGCTTAATTGTTGAGATTCAACTGTGTCTTGAGGCAGGTCTTTACCTTGAGCTAATATCTGCGGAATCCTGAGTATATCCGTTTCGATGGTCCGTCGTAGAGAGCCCTGATGGAGAGCTGCTGCAGGATGATACATGGGGTAATAAATGACGCCTCCCAACTTTCGCGGCTTTCCATGAATCTTTCCTATGCTCTCAGTGGGAAAATACCGCGCTAGAGAGTAACGTCCCAAAGTAATAATCATTTGGGGCTGAATTATCTCTATTTGACGGTCAAGCCATTTGCAACAACTTTGTATCTCCGCTGGTAGTGGCTCACGGTTTTGGGGAGGACGGCACTTAATTACATTAGCAATATAAACTTCCTCACGCCGTAAACCAATTGAGGTTAACAGTTGGTCCAGAAACTGTCCTGCTGGCCCGACGAAGGGACGCCCTTGCTGATCTTCGTGCCAGCCTGGAGCTTCACCGATAAAAAGTAGGTCCGCGTCTTCGGCCCCCTCACCAGGTACCACTTTAGTGCGAGACTTAGCTAGCTCACAATCCCGACAAGCTACAATTTCCTCACAAAGTTGTGCTAAAACTGACATCTAATCCGATGGTAGCATATCTACCTTTGTCGGTCAATGTAGGCTCTCCCTAGACCAGGACTGCTCGACTCATTCACTCTTCTTCCTCATCCTGCTCCCAAATAGGCTCGGTGAACTGATCGATATATTCAGCCGTCACTCTCTTGGCTATTCTATCCATCTCCTCATCCACTCGTTCGGCCAGATGACCAAGGTCGGCTAAGTCCACTGTAACTCCTAACATTTTAGTCAGGATACCAAGCACAGCCAGGGAGGCTTTGGGATTTGCTATTTGCGTGGCATACGATGGCACTTCGCCCAGCAAGCAAATGCCTTCCATCTCTCTTTCTTTAGCCATTCCTAGTATCAATCCGTTCAACCCGGCGATGCGAAGGCTATCTCTAAGAATCACATTTTGTTTGCTTAACTCGTCAACTAAATTGGAGGTTGTAGCTGCTCCCCAAACCTTCATCTCTTCACTATGGTGGATACGTGTTACCGCAGCAGCACAACTATATACCCTTGACACTCTAAGCCTTTGTGCTACGTCCAAAACACAGTTAACCAGTTCATACCCTTTGAAAGCAGGCTGTTCTTCACCAATAAAAATCACCAAGCCTTTACCGGCCTTGGGATACTGCCAATAATAAAACTTGCTCTCGGGAAAACGAGGGCTTTCAACCACGTTGTCTCTGACAGTGACACCCACTGGTTCAAAGAAATTAACAGGTTCAATCTCCCCTATTTCTACAGCATTTAGCTTCTCCACAAGATACTTCGCCGCGGTTAGGGAAACGTCGCCAATGCCCGGCCAGGAGGCAAGCATGGAACAACTCTTAGGGCGTGGGTGCTTATAAAGTTTTATTACGTCTTTCGTATCCATCTTAACTTCCTTTAGTCGTCACCGATACACGAGAGCAATATAAAGGAGGAGTTTGCAAAATCCCGCCCACCCATCTTACTTCCTGCCCTATGCCCAAAAGCTCTTTTAACACTTGATACACGTTACCGGCAATCATAGTATCTTTCACTCTCCCC
>JBGPRV010000131.1:0-3939 GCA_041489785.1 Dehalococcoidia bacterium
CTCCTTTAAACGGGGTATGGGAGAAGATGTTCCACGAACATTTCATAACCACCGTATCCATGGGAACAAATGAGATACAAAGGAATATCATCGCCTGGTACGGCCTGGGCTTACCCAGGATAAGATAAACCAAGCTTTCGATAAGGAGGAATCATGGACCTTAGATTTACTGAAACACAAGAAATATTGAAGAAAATGGCACGGGATTTTCTTACTACTGAATGTCCCAAGACTCTGGTAAGAAAACTCGAACAAAGTGAGAAAGGATACTCTCCCGAAATCTGGAAGAAGATGGCTGAGCTGGGTTGGATGGGCCTCATTATACCTGAAGAATACGGCGGTATGGGTTATACCTTCCAGGACCTTGTTGTTCTATTGGAGGAGATAGGTAGAAATATTCTTCAGGGACCATTAATAGCTACTATAACTAGCACTTTCCCCATACTCAAGGCGGGAACCGAAGAGCAAAAGAAGGAATTACTGCCCAAGATAGCTCAAGGTGAACTAATTCTTACCACGGCTCTCCTCGAAGGTGACGGCGTCTTCGATGCTTCTGGAGTCGCCGTTAAGGCAACACCAAAAGGAAATGACTTCACAATAAACGGTACAAAGCTCTTCGTGGAAATGGCCCATGTTGCCAGCCACATCCTCTGTGTCACAAGGACAAAAGCTGGCACTTCGCCCGAGAAGGGAATCACCCTTTTTATTGTCGACTCCAAAACTCCGGGAATAAGTTGTGAGGTAATCCCTACCACCGCCGCAGATAAGCTATGTGAAGTGCGTTTTAAGGACGTCAATGTGCCCAAGAAAAATATACTTGGTAAGATGGATGAGGGATGGCCCATTGTGGAAATGATGTTGCGCAAAGGCGCCATCGCTAAGTGTGCCGAATCCATAGGTGCTATAGAGACCTGCGTAGAAATGACCGTGGCTTATTCCAAAGAAAGGGTTCAATATGAGAGGTCCATAGGCTCTTTCCAAGCACTTCAACACAAGATGGCTGACATGTGGATGGCGATGGAAACCAGCCGCTATCTGGTTTATGAAGTAGCCTGGATGGAGTCGGAGGGTCTTCCCTGCGCTAAAGAAGCCTCTATGGCAAAGGCATATGTCAACGAAGTCTACAAGGATGTCAGCAAGTGGGCAGTGAGACTACACGGGGCAATCGCTACCAGTGCTGACCACGACATACCTCTTTATTACCGTAGAAGCAAGGCCGCAGATATTGCTTTTGGCAACACTGACTTCCACAGGGAGATAGTGGCTCAGAAAATTGGACTGGTCTGAAATCCCGTCTTACAATAAGTAGCTTATTAGCCCTCATCTTTGGGGAGCAGAGTTTTTGCTAGTCCGCGTTTGACATTTGTCTGGCGACTCAAGAAATTTGAGGTTCGGGTACTCTATCCGACAAAGCTGGCAATTGGCGGTGGTGGCAGAGTCTATGGGTTGCGACACTGCGCCTTGTACCTGTACAAGTTGGATAGAGCCTTGATTGAGGCACCAAGCGCGGGATATACAGGGAATTGCTCGCTTTCAAAAGCCTTTTTAGCCAGCAAGTGATACCTTCTATCCTCTTCATCTTCCGAATAGGCATCGAGTGAAACGCAAATCATTATGGTCTTGCCCCTTTCATCTCGAGCATATCTACACCCCTGGACCATAATCTTAACAAGCTCCTTCAGGAAGTTTTCAGTTGCTTCTCCTAACACAAGCCGCAGGTAACGCACTTCGTCAAAATGCAACACTATTGAATTAATATTCTTATCGTGAGACAAGGTTTTGATAGCATCTGCAAGTGTCCCTGTTGTTCCGGGTATGTTATAAAATATTGGCCAAGCGTCCAAGGGATTATTTATGCTTGTTCCTGCTAGCGGAACCATTTTGCGCAATTCAGCTATCGTTTCCTTCGTGAATTGAGGGACTTCCAGCCCTGCTTTCACACATAAATCAGTTTCAAGCACGCTAAAACCACCGGAGTTGGTAATAATAGCGGTCCCTTTCCCTGAAGGGAGTGGAACACAGGACAATGCCAAAGTGGTATCCAGCAGTTCGTCGAAGTCCTCCACCTGGATTACCCCGGCCTGTCTAAAAAGTGAACTCCATATTTCCGGCGAACCGGCTAATGAGCCTGTGTGAGAAGATGCTGCCCGGCGGCCGTGCTCGGTTACTCCCCCTTTGAGTGCCAGTACCGGCTTTAGTTTTGCAGCTTCGGTCATCGCTGCTTTGAGACGCTTACCATTTTTTGTCCCCTCTATATATAAAGCTATAACCGCAGTTTCGGAGTCATGTGCCAAGTATTCCAAAAAGTCGGGACAGTCGAGGTCTATGGCATTTCCGTAGCTGATAACCTTACTGAACTTTACATTTCTTAGCTTCCCAATGGACAAGAATTGCTCGGCAAAGGTGCCGCTCTGTGAAATCACCCCAACCGGACCTTCTTCGGTTAAGACATCGGGAATAAAAGATAAGCCAGACTTAGGGCAACATATTCCCATGCAGTTAGGTCCAATTAAGCTAACTTTACCTCTGGCTATCTTCTGCACCTCGTCTTCTAAAATTTTCCTTTCTTCTGCTCCAGTTTCACTGAAACCGGCTGTAAAGACATGGACTGCTTTTACGCCTTTTTCTATACATTCGACCAATACTCGCGGGACGAGTAATGCCGGCACTGCTATGACAACATAGTCAATCTCGCCTTCTATATCCAAGATGCTGGCGTAGCATTTTTTACCGTGGAGTTCTTTATACTTGGGATTAACCAGGAACAGACTGTCTCTGAGTTTTGTGCCCATTAAAGCCTGTGAGAAACCATCGCTGTCGGAAGCACCTATTACAGCTACCGTTCTCGGGTTGAAGATATACTCGAATTTTCCTAGTTTCTCTGCTTTCAATACAAGCCTCCTAATTACGCTGTGAATTGAGAAATTTTCAGACTGGGTTACGATTAAGTTGTAGCAAAAGCATTATGCAAGGCTTTTGTTTTTCCAAAATCTAAACGCAATTTACCATATTTTTATTAGCCTATCAAATTAGCCCATCGAATACACTTTTTGGAAAAGCTGTCGAGTAGCTCGCTCAGAGGAAATCTCCAAGCTCAAAGTGACATTTACAACCCATAAACTCTTTGCTATACTTCGGCGGAGGTAGCTATGCATCTTCACTCACATAACATCACGCAGCATGGCAATCTCAAGAAAGTTGATATTAAGAGTTATCAGTCGCAGGTCATTATAGCCATGCAGCTTCTTTACCGTGAATTTGCCTAACCATCCACCTGAGCTAACGAAGTATTACTGAGTAAGGAGTATGAAAAATACGCGTCAGCATAACTTGGACTTCCTCTTCCACCCTAATTCGATCGCCCTTGTTGGCATCACAACTGCCGAGACTTGGCACTGGACGCGCACTTTCCTAGAAGGCCTTATCGAAATTGAATTCGACCGCCCCCTCTATCTCATTAATCCCAAGGGAGGGGAGATCAATGGTCATAAGATTTATACCAGTCTCAAAGATGTCCCTGGCAACATCGACTACGTAATCGGCTTGGTTAATGCCCAGATTGCTCCCAAGCTTGTGGAAGAATGTGCCGAAAAAGGGGTACGAGCAATTCACTTCTGTACAGCGGGCTTTAGTGAGACCGGTGATGAACAGAGAATAAAGCTGGAATCTGAACTGGCGGAAGTCGCCCGCAGGAAGGGGATCAGGATTCTCGGCCCTAACTGTATGGGCATTTACTGCCCCCAATCACGTCTATCCTTCAGTCCAGCTTTCCCCAAAGAAAGCGGCCCGGTGGGAGTCATTAGTCAAAGCGGTGGCAATTCCATCTATTTGGTCAGGCAAGCAGCGTTGCGAGGCATTCGCTTCAGCAAGGTCATAAGCTACGGCAACGCATGTGACATCAATGAGACCGATTTGCTCGAATATCTTGCTAATGATGCA
>JBGPRV010000132.1:0-3934 GCA_041489785.1 Dehalococcoidia bacterium
AAGGGACGAGATGGGATTGACCAATGTGAAGGTGATGGTTCCTTTTTGCCGGACGCCAGAAGAAGGGAGGCTGGTGATAAAAGCCATGGGAGAGTTTGGCTTAAGGCGAGGAGAAAATGGGTTGGAAGTGTATGTGATGTGCGAGATACCATCAAATGTGATTTTGGCCGAGGAATTCGCCGATGTGTTCGATGGATTCAGCATAGGGTCGAACGATTTGACGCAACTAACTCTTGGTTTGGATAGGGATTCCGAACTTGTGGCACACATATTTGATGAGAGAAATGAAGCAGTGAAAAGACTGGTGAAGCAAGTTATAGATGCGGCGCACCGTCATAAACCAAGGAGGAAAATAGGAATATGTGGTCAAGCGCCGAGTGATTTTCCTGAATTTGCCGACTATTTAGTTGAGTGCGGCATAGATTCGATGTCTTTGAACCCGGATGTGGTATTGGCAACGAGGTTAAATATTGCAAAGGTGGAAAAGAGGATAAAATCAAAAACCAAAAGAAAATGAGTGTGAGGACGTGAGGGTGCTGCTGTAATAAATTAAGGATTTTGCCGTGACTTGCTATATTACAGTGATTCCATGGTTAACAAGCCTAATATACGTGAGCAGACAGAGAAGAAGGAAGAAGCCCTTTCCCCTTATGCCGCTAAGAGTAAGCTTAGTCGTGGTCGGCTGAAGTGGGAAGAACCATGTCCCATAAGAACCAGTTTCCAACGTGACCGTGACCGTATTATCCATTCCAAGGCCTTCCGTCGGCTAAAACATAAGACACAGGTGTTTATTGCTCCTTTGGGTGACCATTATGTCACGAGGCTTACTCACACTCTGGAAGTATCCCAAATAGCCAGAACTATAGCTCGAGCTCTAAATCTCAACGAAGACCTCGCTGAGGCTATCGCTCTCGGACATGATTTAGGGCACACGCCTTTTGGTCATATAGGCGAGGAGGTCCTAAACGAGTTGTATCACGGTGGCTTCAAGCATAATGAGCAAAGCTTAAGAGTAGTCGATTTATTGGAGAGGGAAGGACAGGGGCTAAATCTTACCTGGGAAGTGCGAGATGGCATTCTCAATCATTCCAAGGGGCAAGCTGACATCTTAGGAGAGGGATGGGGAGATGTCAATACTTTAGAGGGACAAATATGCAAGATAGCTGATATCGTGGCCTATGTTAACCATGACGTCGAAGATGCTATAAGAGCTGGCATTATCTCCCAGAATGATTTGCCCAAACCAGTAGTAGCAACTTTGGGACCTACGCATTCACAGCGAATTAATACTCTGGTTTGTGACATTATAGACTGCTCCTGGCCTGTTAGTGGCAATGGCAATTTAACTAATCCAACTATAGGCATGAGCCCTGAAGTCATTAGAGCAACTAACATACTCCGCCAGTTTCTATTTGACAAAGTATATTATCCCAGCTTAGCTGGAGAGGAGGCAGTAAAGGCGGGAAAAGTATTGCGTCTGTTATATTCTCATTTTCTGAAGCATGAGGATAGATTACCTCGAGAATTTGCCTCTTTGCCGGATAATAAAGAGCGTAAAGTCATTGATTACATCGCTGGAATGACCGATCAATATGCGCTAAGATTAGCTGAAGAGATATCTCAATGAGCGTAATAGCAGAGGTAAAGCAGAGGTTAGATATAGTAGAGTTTGTCTCTGAATATGTTACTCTGCAAAAAGCGGGGCGTAACTTCAAAGGCTTATGCCCCTTCCACAGTGAGAAACATTCTTCCTTTTTTGTCTTTCCTGAGCAACAAAGCTGGCATTGCTTTGGTGCCTGTGGAACTGGCGGTGATATCTTCTCTTTTATCATGAAAAAGGAGGGCATTGATTTTGGCCAAGCTCTGCGTCTTTTAGCTCAAAGGGGAGGCATAACTTTAAGCCCCCTTGAGGCGCCAAACAAAGCTGAGGATGAGAAGAAAGAGAGATTATTTCAGATTAATGAGGCAGCTACTGAATACTATTACCATTTACTTTCGAGCACTAAGGCAGGAGAGGTAGCGAGAAGCTATCTGGCAAGAAGAAAGGTCATGCCCGAGACTATTAAAGAGTTCCGTCTTGGTTTCAGTCCTGATGCCTGGGAGACCATTAAGAATTACCTGCTGGGTAAAGGTTACACAGAAAAAGAGCTAGTAGAAGCTGGTCTAATAATCGAGAAAGAGGAAGGAGGTAGTTACGATCGATTTCGCAACCGATTGCTGTTTCCTATATGTGATATCCAGGGGCGAGTGACTGGTTTCGGAGCTAGGGTTCTGGATGACTCCCTGCCCAAATATATCAACTCTCCCCAAACACCAATTTTCGATAAGAGTAGCAGCTTGTATGGCATTGACAAGGCTAAATCTGCCGTTAGAAAGAAAAACTTAGTAATAATTGTGGAAGGCTACATGGATGTTCTCACTGCACACCAACACGGCTGGCAAAATGTAGTTGGCTCCATGGGAACTTCTTTAACCGAGAAGCAAGTGGAAGGCATTAAAAGATTAACCAATAACATAACCCTGGCACTCGATGCCGATCTTGCCGGAGAGGAAGCTACCTTGCGAGGCAAAGCGATATTAGCTTACTCTAATGCTGAAGCAAATGTCATTTTATTGCCTCTGGGCAAAGACCCGGACGAAGTAATAGGAGAGGACCTTACTCTCTGGCAGAAACTGGTAGAGCAAGCTATGCCTATTCTAGACTTCGCCTTTCAATCTGTAATAAGCAAAGTCGATATCAATAAAGCCAGAGACAAGTCCCTAGCTGTACAAAAACTCCTGCCCTCAATTTATGGAATAAAAGACCCTGTACAGCAATCCCATTACCTGAAGAAACTGGCACGTGAATTAAAAATCGAGGAGTCCGCCATAAGAGCCGTCTTGCGGGAATCAAAAGCCGGTCAGAAAAGGTCTCAACCTAGCAAGTCTACAGAACAATCTCGCCTGGCCCGCCAGTTTGTATCCAGCCCTATTGAAGAACGCTGCTTGGCACTTCTCCTTCAGTACCCAGAACTTCGTCCTTTAGCTCAAGAGCTATCACCGGAACACTTCGAATCCACGGAAAATTGGGAAGTCTTTGTCAAATGGCAGCATTCTTCTGATATCTCGGACCTTGAAAGTAAACTTGACACTAGTTTATTAGAACATTTATACTATTTGGTTAATAATAAAAATTTCCCGCCAGCCATACGGGAAAGCGAGCAAACACGACACCGTGATTTAGCCCAGTGTATTCTCCGTCTACAGGAGAAATTATCCCGGAAATTAGAAACTGAGAAAGAGGCTACGCTTGAGATTGAGAGAGAAAAGGGTGGTATAAGCGCAGAGTTGTCCAAACTAGAGGAGCAAGGAATAAATTCCGGGCAACAACTTCAGGAAGTCTTTGTTAAAAAAGAAGAAAAACATGGATTCAATGAAGGAAGGACCCATCAACTTGGATAGTGATGAGGTAGTGGCTGAAGGCTTACTCAGCGAGGAAGCCGAAGTTGAGGATGTCAGCACTTTAGCCGAGGAAGTGGAAGAAAAAGAAGAAAGCGAAGAATTCCCCGCTGAGGAAATTGAAGAGATCAAGCCTCCAGCACCGGTAGGGGAATATGAGATAACCGATGACTCAGCTCGTATGTATCTTCAGGAAATTGGCAGAGTGCCACTTCTAAATGTCAATGAAGAGAAGTTACTATGCCGGAAGATAGAGCTGGGCAGGAGCTTAGACGGAATTGAAGAAAATCATTTCAAGAAATACAAGAAATTTCCTTCACCCGTTGAGATAGGTATTCAGCTAATTTCTCAATTATCAAAGACATATCAAGTTGTTCAGATTGTCGAAGAGTATATTGGTATCGACCCCACCAGCAATGTGGTGGAGACGATCAGGGATCCTAAATTTCGCTCCGCCATCGATAATGTTATAGACTCATCGTTAATAGAGGCAACT
>JBGPRV010000133.1:0-3919 GCA_041489785.1 Dehalococcoidia bacterium
GAAGGCTGCTTATCCATACCCGGCTACTTTGGGGAAATAAAAAGAGCGGTAACAGTGAAGGTCAAAGCGAAAAACCGAGACGGTAAGGAATTTCGCCTCAAAGCAGAAGGGCTTCTGGCTCAGGCTCTGGAGCAGGAAATTGAGCATCTCGATGGCATTCTATATATTGACCATCTAGAGAGCTCGGCAAAGCTATTTGAGGCCGATAAAGAACAAGAGCTGACGGAGGATGAAGGGTCTAATTAAAGGACTGGAGAATGGGAAATCCTAAATCCCAAGCCCTATCGAAATTCAAAAATCAAAGGTCAAAAATTAAAATGACAACTCAAAATGCAAAACTTTTTAACTTTTGCTCTGTCAGTTTGCACTTTTATTTTTGCATTTTGAAAGGATTTGTTTAGAGTTTAGAAATTGAGATTATGAGTCTCGTATAGAGACTTCATTTAGGATTTTGTGGGGATTCTGTACCGAAATTATGTGGGAGGCTATAATCAGGGTTCGTGGTCGTGGTTGTTGTCCCTCAGGTTATCCCGCATAGCTTTCCGGGCCTGCGACAGCAATCCCTCAATCGATTTTGGTGAACGGCCCATAAGCTGACTTATTGCTAGCACGGGCATATTTTTGAGATATTTCAATACCAGCACCTTCTGATAATCCTGAGGCAGGTCTGCCAAAGCTTGGTGGACTGATTGGCGAATCTCTTCGGACTCCAGCGCAGTGAAGGTCGCTGGTTCATTGTCTCCGGTTTGCTCTAGCATTATGGCATTAAAATCGGGGAACGATTTCTTGGGTTTAGGTTCTCGCGCCTGGCGACGGTAAAAGTCATTTATCTTGTGAAATGCGATACTGCGCAGCCAAGTGTAAAGCTGGCTGTCACCGCGGAATTTATCCAGTGAACCCAGGACAGCAAGAAATACTTCCTGAACCAAATCCTCAGCTATGGCCTCGTCTCGGCCTACTTGTTCAAATATCAGAGAGTAGATTCTAGTCCTGTAAAGATTATAGAATTCCTCCATGGTTGCGCTGTCGCCCGAGCGCAGCTTCTGGACCAGCTTGGTTTCATAACTTTGAGAGGTGGAACTAGCTATTGTCATGTCGCCTCTATCTATTACATCATGCTACCGTAGTATCTTTAGAATATCAGCTAGCCAGGTTCAGGGGAATCACCCATTTGTACTGTTTTGCAGTAGAAAATAGTACTATGACCCTCTGAGGATGACGCCTGCGTACTCAGAATGGCATGGAGCGAAGGGCCTGGAATGACACCCCTCTTCTGTCATTGCGAGGCTGACTTTGTCAGCCGAAGCAATCTCGTGGAGGGGCACGGCAATGACGTATGAGGCTAAAGCCTCGTGTGCGGAAGCTTAACGGTCATTGGGGCATGGTTTTGCGCCTGAAGTAATAATAGCCACCATAGCCAAGGAGTACTATGGCCACAGCAATCCCGGCGAACAATCCTATATTGGATTTGCCTCTCACTATGGGGTTTGTGGATACCAGCAGGCGAACATACAACTTTACACCCAAGAGGTCACTGGATTCATCAGTGACTCCCAGCCATGTCTCCCAGTCTTCGCCTGCCCATTTTTGCTCTTGCGGTATAGCTATCGTTACCGTTACATCGGCTTGAGAATTAGCGGCCACCTCGATTTCTTGAGAGGAAAAGCTTATCCAGCTATCATCGGGGAATTCAGCCCTCCCTTCCCTCCTTTCTTCTTCCGGAGGCTGAAAGGTAGTGAAGGTGAAAACATGAGCTATCTCATCCTTATTGTTAATGGTCAGTTCGAATTCTGTTGTCTCTCCCGGGGGCAAGTTATCGATTTGTACCTCGGCAGGGGCGACGCCGAAGTTAACGTCCTGAGCCAGAGTAAAAGAAGGCAGAAAGATGACCAGTAAAGGGGCAACGAGCCCAGCTAATTTGATATGCCCTACCATCAGGCAGTTACTGCACTTATGGTGATCTGGGTTTGCATCTGCCGGCCACTAACGAAGTAGGTGGGAGTCAGCAATCTCAGGCCAAATTGCTTGGTATCCCCGGGTGCCAAACTTGAGCCTGAGCCCCCAGAGTAAGGCCAAAATTCGCCTTGTGTTTTGGTGATAGGGACATAGCCTCGTGCGGTATCGCCAGATATACGGAACCATAACCCATATATATGCTCACCATTAGTGCCATCATTGCTTAGCGTCCATTTATAGGCACCGGGATCACTAACCCATTTAGCATCATCTCCCACAATAAAGGTGTTCACATTACAATTGCCCTCTACGGTCAGTGTGCACCACTCTATCGGCGGGCTTGTCTCATATTCTGTGTTTGAAGCCACGTTCCCGAGAGGCCATTGTGTTTTATCCAAGCTGATGGAAATTTCATTGGCTCCTGTCATAGTGATGGTGATAGTGCCGCTGTCCTGGGCTAGAGCTGGCAGGGAAAAGATTAAAGCCAGTAAAATTGCTACCACAATACTCGTGATTATTACTTTCATCTACCCCTCCGAATTCGATGAACCTCTGCTTATTGTATTGGGGTAGTCGTTTTCGGACAAATCGACTACGGTAAAATGCTACAACCCACATCAGCTCTTGTCAAGACCTTGCCTCAGTTCAGTACCTTAGTGACACTTCTTTTTCATGATTGCGAGGAGCCCTGATGAATCGGGAGCGACGAAGCAATCTCTGAGGGAAAAATCTAAATCCCAAGCACCAAATCCTAAACAAAAGAAAGGAAGATTTAATTCTTCTCATCCAAATACCAATGTTCAAAACGTTTAGGATTTTGTTATTTGGATTTATTTGGAGATTGGATTTTGGGATTTGGTATTTAGCCAATGAGATTGCCACGCCCCGACAAGTCGGGGCTCGCAATGACACGGAAAATTACTACCCAATGTTACAAGGCAGTTCTTACTTTTTGCTCGATTCCGAGGTCGCTGATGTCCTAGCGATTATGGCGGCGCCAAGAGCGGTAATGAGATGGGGGTGTGGTGGTACCAGGAGGTTGGTGTTCAATTCGCTTTCTATGGTCTTGACGAGAGCGATATTGAGGACACCGCCGCCACAGATGGCGCAGGGCTCCTCCAGCTTAAGCTTCTTGACCAGTGAGGAAATCTTGCTTGCCAGTGCTTTGTTAACACCAGCGGCGATGTCCTCTTTTGGGATGCCTTCGCTTATTCTGGTGATGGCTTCAGATTCGCCGAAAACAGCACAGCCTGTACTAAATGTGATGGGGGTCTTTGACCTGGCTGCAAGCGGGCCAAAATCGCTCAAATTTATTCGCAGCACGTTGGCGATGACCTCAATAAAGCGGCCACCGCCGGCGGCACATTTCTCGCTGACAGTGAAGTTGGTCACAATTCCTTCTTCATTTAGCCGTATTACCTTGGTGGATTGACTGGCTACATCGATTACAGTCCTGGCTTGCGGGAAGACGTTGTTTATGCCTCTGGCAGTGCAGACTATATCGCTTGCCTTCTGGTTGGCAAAATAAACATTGTCGGCACCGGAACCGGTGGCAACTGTATTGGCTATGTCATTCTGAGTCAGGTTGACCTTTCTTATTAACTCCGTCCTTATGGCCTCGGCAGATGTTCGGTAATTAGCTCCGGATATGATTATATGTGAAGCAACAAGCTCGAAGTCTTTAATTATGACTCCTTTGCTGTATGCCGAGCCTATGTCAATGCCCATAAACCAGCTCATCGGTGCTCCTAACTGAAGAAGGTGGTTTTTTCTAACCGCCGTGACTTTGTGGGCAAGGCCTCACCTACTGCCACTGCTTTCATGTAGGTTTCCTTTGCCAGTATGGCAGCGCCAAGTGCCCCGGTGAGAAGCGGCTCTTCAGGAACGAGGATTTCGCAGCCCAAGCTTTCTTTCATTGCCCTAACTATGCCGGTGTTCTTGGCGACGCCACCGGTGAGCACAA
>JBGPRV010000134.1:0-3918 GCA_041489785.1 Dehalococcoidia bacterium
GCGGGTGAGACTCTAAGCTTACGTCACAATACTATAAGTCGAGAGTGCTATCTGCCTGGCGTTATCCTGGCAATTAAGGAAGTGACAAAGCGCAAGGGGCTAACTTACGGGTTGGATGCCTTGCTAAAACTGTAGGGAAGGCCATGGAAGAATTCAATATAGCTATTGTTGGCGCTACCGATATTATAGGGCAAGAAATTATTAAGGTACTTGAGCAGCGTAAGTTCCCCGTAGCTTCTATCCAATTACTAACCCCGGAGTATTCTTCTGGGGTGAAACTCCTCTTTAATCATCAAAGAATTGAGGTTAGGGAAGCGAAGACAGAGGCGTTTCGTGATGTTGATATTGCCTTTTTCTCTGCTGGTGCTGATATTAGTCGGAGGTTAGCGCCTTTGGCTGCCGAAGCCGGAGCAGTGGTTGTTGATAATAGTAGTGCTTTCAGGATGAACCCTGCAGTGCCTTTGGTAGTCCCAGAAGTCAATGCTGGGGATATAGAATGGCATAAGGGGATAATCGCCAGTCCGAAGTGCTCCACAATCCAAATGGTGGTAGCGCTTCATCCCTTGCACAGGATCAATCCCATAAAGAGGATTGTGGTGAGCACTTATGAGTCAGTATCAAGTAGCGGCAGTGCTGCTCTGAAAGAAGTGACAAATCAAGCACGGTTAGTTCTGGAAGGGCGCCGTATTTGTCCTCATGTGTATTCTCATCAAATAGCCTTTAATGTACTGCCGGAAATCGGTGTCTTCTTGGATAATGGATATACTAGGGAAGAACAGAGAATGGTAGAGGAAACGCGGAAGATACTGCATACTGAAGACATAGCTATTTCGGCCACCTGTGTCCGAGTTCCTGTTTGGTTTGGGCATAGTGAAGCGGTGAATATAGAATTCAGTTCGCCCATCACCCCTGAAGAAGCGAGGAAGATTTTGGCACAAGCTCCGGGAGTCAGGGTGCTCGATGACCCCACCGTCAGTTTTTACCCTCAACCTTGGGCTGCTAGTGGGTCAGATAATGTATTTGTAGGCCGAATTAGAAAAGATATCTCGCATTCCAATGGACTTGTTATGTGGATAGTGGCTGATAATCTGCGTAAAGGGGCGGCGCTGAATGCTGTGCAAATTGCTGAAGAAGGGATAGCGCGGGGTTGGATAAGCCTTAAAGAGAGTTTGGCTAGTTTAAATGAATAAGCCAGGGGTTCCCAAGAGCTCTTTAAAGTTTCGGGGTAAGAATAGGCTGGGGCGCTTATTAACAGCCATGGTTACGCCTTTTGATGCTCAGGGCGAGGTTGACTATCAACAAGCTAGGAGGCTGGCATTAGCTTTACTGGATTCAGGTAGTGATGGGGTGGTGGTCGCGGGCACTACTGGCGAGTCTCCCACTCTGAGCCTGGACGAGAGAATGCGGCTTTTCACTGAAGTAAGATCGGCGGTAGGCGACCGCGGAGCGGTAGTTGCCGGCACAGGCAACAATGACACCAGAGAAAGCCAGGAGTTTACTAAGGAGGCGGAGAGAATTGGTGTTGATGCCTGTCTCCTGGTAGTGCCCTATTACAATCGGCCGACCCAGCAAGGCTTGTGGGAGCATTTTAAAGCCATTGCCCACAGTACTGCCTTGCCTTGCATCATTTATAATGTGCCATCGCGTACGGTTACCAATCTTGCTGCTGATACGCTAATCAAGCTGAGCCAGATTGATAATATTGTGGGCGTGAAGGAAGCCAGTGGCAATCTCGGACAGATAGCTGAGATTATTCAGGGAACCAGGGAAGATTTCTTAGTTTACAGTGGCAATGATAGTGATACCTTCCCCATACTCGCTCTGGGTGGTTATGGTGTGATTAGCGTCGCCTCTCATCTAATAGGAATCCAGATAAAGGATATGATAGAGAAGTTTCTTAACGGTAAACCTCAAGAAGCAGCCAAGATTCACCGATATTTATTACCTCTGGTAAATGCCTTGTTCATTGTTTCCAATCCTATACCTGTCAAGTGGGCTCTGAATTATGTAGGTTTTCCAGTGGGTAAACCTCGCTTGCCTCTAGTTGAGACGGATGAAAAATCAGCCGATCTTATAAAGGCGACACTAAAGAACTACAAGATAGATTTGCCTATTCCCAGGGGCTGATGGCTGACGGTTATCAGCTGAAGAGGTCTTTAACCAATATTATTTGCCTCCTATCTGGTCCTACGGCAACGAGACTGATGGGGCAGGAAAGGAGGTCTTCAAGGCGAGACATATAATTGCGAGCTCCCGTCGGCAGCTTTTTAAAATTTCGAATTCCACTTATTGATTCTTGCCAGCCGTCCAATTCTTCGTAGATAGGTTGGCATTTTTCTAATATGGTTATGTCGCTAGGGAAAGAAGTTAGGACCTCGCCTTTAAATTTGTAAGCGGTGCATATTTTAATTGAGGGGAAACCATCGTAGATATCGAGGTGAGTTAGAGCTATATCACTAAGGCCATTTATTTGAACGCTGAAGCGACCCGCCACAGCATCAAACCAGCCGCATCTTCTTGGCCTTCCTGTGGTAGCACCATACTCATGAGCCTTTTCTCGTATTAAGTCACCAATTTTGTCTTTGAGCTCTGTGGGCATAGGTCCGGCGCCGACTCTAGTGTTATATGCTTTAAATATGCCCACCACACGATCGATTCCCCTTGGGCCTAGGCCTGCTCCGATACAGCTTGCCCCGGCCAATGGTGAAGAAGAGGTCACATAGGGATAGGTGCCAAAGTCAGGGTCAAGTAAAGCTCCCTGGGCACCTTCTAACAAAACAAGCTCTCCTTTTGTCGCCGCTTCGCGAATTATGGAGCTAGTTTCTCGGATGAAAGGGACAAGCTGCTCCCCATAATGACAATATTGTTGATAGATCTCCTCCAGTGATAGAGGTGAAGCTTGGTACACTTTGGTCAGGATAATATTTTTGAGCTCCAGAGCTGACTTCAAGCGGCTCAGAAATACATCCTTATCTAACAAATCTCCAGCACGGATTCCCAAGCGAGCTACTTTATCAGCAAAGACAGGGCCGATTCCTCTGAGTGTGGTACCCAATGCTCCTTTACTGCGCCTTTCTTCTTCCAGTCTGTCGAGGAGGGTGTGATAGGGCATTATCAGGTGAGCACGGTCACTGATAAAAAGGCGACTTGTATTGATACCATGATTGTGCAGGTCGTCTATTTCTTTAAGAAGCACTGCTGGGTTAATAGCTACGCCATTGCCGATAATGCAAGTTACCTGGGGGTAAAAAATGCCCGAAGGGACGAGATGCAACCGGAACTCGCCATAAGGGTTGAGCACAGTGTGACCAGCATTATCTCCCCCGGAGAAACGAGCTACTATCTTCGCTTTCTCAGCTAAGAGATCAATTATCTTTCCTTTACCTTCATCACCCCACTGCCCTCCCACAATAACTATAACTGCCACTTAATCACCTTTAATTTTTCCTTGCTTCCATAGGTAAACTAACCTTTGAACTACAGTGGTAAAGACAAAGACCACCAGAACACATAAAGCAATAAAAATCTGATTTATCAACAAACCTATTGCTAATACTATAACCCGTTCTGCTCTAGTAAACAAGCCAACCTGACATTGCCAGCCGAGTCCTTCTGCTCTCGCCCTAACATAGCTGACCAGAAAAGAGCCAATTAAGACAGCAAAAATAAGCACAATTTCCAATCTGCCTCCGCGAGCTAAATACCAAATCAAGAGACCACAGAGTATCGCAGCTTCAGAAATGCGATCAACCGTTGAATCCAAAATAGCGCCAAACTTTGTAGTTTGCTTGGTGAATCGAGCTAAGGCTCCATCAAGGAGGTCAAATAAGCCTGAAACTAGGACTAATCCCCCACCAAGAAGAAAGTGCCCCGTAGCGATGACATAGGCCGCAACTATATTCAGAGCCAGGTTGATAA
>JBGPRV010000135.1:0-3872 GCA_041489785.1 Dehalococcoidia bacterium
ACAAAACCAAGTCGGCTGTGGGGCTTATTCAACCAGTAATGACCTTAATAATAGGCGGAATAGTTGGTTTTGTTGTTTTAGCCATGATGTCAGCTATGTATTCTCTCTATGGTCAGATGTAGGGTGGCTAGGTGAGGGTTACCAATGAGAAGAATAAAAAATACAAAAATCAAAGGTCAAAAATCAAAATGACAAATCAAAATGCAAAAATTTTAGCCTTTGCTTCGTCATTGCGAGGAGCGAGATTCCTCGCTTACGCTTCGGAACAGGCTCCGCAATCTGGGTGGGGGGACAGGAGATTGCCACGCACCCTGCGGGTGCTCGCAATGACAGGATGAAGAAGTGCTGAGAAAATGAAAAAACTAAGACTGGATAGCCAGGCAAGGAAAGCCTTCAAGGGCAGCTCCCGGGGCCTCACCATGATTGAGGTACTGATAGCTATAGCTATTCTGGGAATAATTAGCATCACCTTTCTGAGCGCCTTATCTACTGCCTCCCTGAGTGTTTCAGTTGCTGATGAGCGGACTGTTGCCGAAAGCCTGGCCCGAAGGCAGATGGAGTATGCTAAAAATCAGGGTTACAACTCTGCGTCGGTGCTGAACAACAACAACCCCACCTATCAAAAAATTAGCGACATCCCTGAGGGTTACTCTATTTGGAGCGTCAACCGTAATGGTACGGTTGTTGCGGATATAGTGGGTATACCCTGGGATAGTGAAAGTAATATGTGGGTAGTCAAGGACATTGGTATTCAGAAGATAGCGCTGGTGATTAAGCACAAGGACAAGGAAAACCCGGCTCAGGATAAGGCAATCTATACCTTTATCAACAACAATCCTGTCTGGGCTGACAACGTAACAATCACATTGGAGGGCTATAAGGTAGACCGCTGACGGAGGGAAATACCAAATACTAATTTCTAAACTCTAAACAAATTCCTTCAAAATGCAAAATGGAAAAATAAAAGTGCAAAATGACAGAGCAACAGTAAATAAAAAATTAAAATGCAAAAAGCAAAGATGCAAGCAGAGGTATACGCATTTTAAGTTTTGCGTTTTGATTTGTCATTTTGATTTTTGACCTTTGATTTTTGAATTTGGATATTGGTTGGGATTTAGAGATTAGAATTTGGAGAAGCGGATGAAGCTGATACATAAAGGTGAGAAGGGTTTGACTCTACTTGAGCTGATAATAGGTATCGCTATTACCAGTCTTATCATCGGCGGCATTACCCTGAGTGTTGACCAAATTTTTACCGGGAGTACCCGTAGCTCTAACCATATGGTCGCTGTCAGGCAGGTGCAAGAGGCGGGCTATTGGCTTAGCGAATATGCTTACTCGGCTCAAAACGCGACAATAACCGGAGTTTCAGGCTTCCCCCTTATCCTGCAGTGGGTCAATTTTGACCCGAGTGGAAGGCATAAAGTTGTGTTTAACCTGACTAGCTCTAGTGGTGGTCTCAGGGGGAGTTATTATGTCAATGACGTCCTTGATTCAGCGAGAACTGGCAAGATTCCTGTGTTTGAGTTTATTAACTCCACCACAACTAAAACTAATTGTCAAGTTAGTGGTGGCAGTGTCTTTAGCTTGCCTGATAATGGTGATGCGTTCAAGATTACCGGTGGGGCGACAAATGACAGCGGCAGAATAACCTTGACCAGCGGAACTATCTCGGTCACCAACACGATCGGCGCTACCTTTACCTATGTTGTCCCGGCTCCTCCGGGCACCCCCTACTGGACTTGGAACACAACCGCCACTGGGGCCAACATTACAATTACTGCCACCAGTGCTAACACAAAAGGTAGCTGGACGTCCGAAACCAGGGCTGCCACTGCTGCCATAACTGTAGATAGCGATAGTGATGCTACCCTCAGTAGTGCCAGGGGGCTTGTTTTCACGGTCACTGCCACAGTGGGCGCCGGTCGGCACATAGCGAGTGAAACCAGGATATATAAAGTTGTGCCTAAAGCAGTTTCATAATAGAAATTCAAAAATCAAAGGGCAAAAATCAAAATTTTCTCGAGGAGTGAAGGAATCCTCTCCTTCACAATTGAAAGCGCCAACAATATCAAAGCACAAAATTATGAATGACCAAACCTTTCCGTGTCATTGCGAGTCCCGATTTATCGGGACGAAGCAATCTCGATGGGGGCAATAGAGATTGCCACGCTTCCCCTTCGCTTTGCTCAGGGCTTTGGCTCACCGCAATGACAGGAGGGGAAAAGCTCGCGCTGACCCTCGCCATCGAGCATTGCGGGAGCTCCCGTCGGGAAAGAGGCGATTTATGCAGTTGACAGAAGCCGAACGATGGTTCATACTGTGGTATGAATAGCCTCAGGAGGTCGTTATTATGGGTAAGACTGCTAAGGTCGCGATAAGCCTACCCGAGGACGTCTTAGCCGCCGTGGAAATGGAGCGTCAGGCCAAAGGAGAAAGCCGGAGCGAGTTCTTTCGCCGGGCCGTTGAGACACGCTTGAAACAGGAACGGGAGTCTTCCGCGATAAGAGACTACGTGCGCGGCTACCAACAGTACCCGGAGTCAGCTGAGGAGGTTGAAGCTGCTCACAGGGCAGGAAGCGCCGTGCTGGCTGCGGAGCCCTGGGAGTGAAACGAAGCGAGATATGGTGGGCGGAACTAGCCCCGCCTGCCGGGAGGCGTCCTGTTCTACTTCTATCCCGCAATGAAGCCTATGCTGTTCGGGAACTGGTAATGGTGGCTCCACTGACCACGCGTATCCGTGGCATCCCATCAGAGGTGCCGTTAGGACCCGAGGACGGTGCGTCCCGTGCCTGTGTTGTCAAGCTGGACACTATTACCACAATCGCTAAGGCGAGTCTGCGTGAGCGATTGACCACTCTGAGTGCTGAGAAGTTGAAAGCGGTAGAGGAGGCCCTGTATTTCTCTCTCGGCCTGGAACGGTAACGAGTGGGTCGTCACTCAAATGTAGTGGCGGAGTTTATCTCCGCCTTCGCTCGAAAGGGCGGGGACAAGCGCCGCCCCTACCGACGGGAAATCCAAGGCATGTTGTGTAGGACACTATGATCCTGTGGACTCTTCAAGACATGGCAGCCTGGGAACGGTTGCAGTGTAAAGGTGTGCTCAGGGGTGACGGCAGGCGGGTTTCGGCATACTAGTCAAGCTTATTGGCTCCTCGGGCCGGGACAAGCCCCACCCCTAGGGGCTGAAGGAAATACAGCGGAGACAGCTAGAAATGGTATAATATAGATGCGAACGGAGGTGGAGAATGGCAAAGACAGTCTCGATATCTGAAGATAGCATTATAGCGATGCTTAAAGGATTACCTGAAAATATTCTAATGGACATATTTTCAAAAATGTTAATCCAAAGTGATACCTCTCCTTTAACTGATGAAGAAGAGGCATCGTATAAGGAAGCTTTAAAGGAGATGTGTACAAAAGGTAATTTGTAGAAATGATGCAAAAGTCATTGCGAGGCACGCCAGTGCCGAAGCAATCTCGGTGTGATTCCTCACTTACACTTGGAACAGCTTCTTTTGACAGTGTTGGCTGGCTTATATATAATTCCTGTTGAGGGATAATCATGCTGACGGAGTATGTTGAGCGGGCGATGAGCAAAGCTATGTATGAGAAGCTCGAAGATGGTACTTATTGTGGCAAGATTCCTGAATGCCATGGGACAATTGCTTTTGGTGAAACGCTTTATCAGTGCCAAAGTGAGCTGAGATCGGTTCTCGAAGGCTGGCTACTGGTCAAGATAAGGCATGGTGATCGCTTGCCTGTTATAGATGGACTCGATTTAAACAAGGGCATACCAATACTTGAGGAAACTGTAGCCCCTGGCTAAATGGGCACCGTGCAAACGAAGAGTTTTTGTAAGGAAATTAGTTA
>JBGPRV010000136.1:0-3857 GCA_041489785.1 Dehalococcoidia bacterium
CTTAAATGAAACGGAGGCGAGTGCTATGCTGGGAACTTCTGAGTTAAAGACGAGCTTCCAGAAGCTGAAAAAGCTGGGATTCGGCAATCACGCGGTGCTCAAACTTGGTTCACAGGGGGCAGTCATGCTTGCCCCGGCTAGTAGTACGGTGATCGAAATTCCTGCCTTGCCTCTCAAGGAGCTCGGTCTAAGTGTGATTAACACAGTGGGTTGTGGAGACGTCTTCGCCGGGGTCTTTGCTGCCTACTATGTTCTGGGAAGTGGCCTCGAACAATCGCTTATCATGGCCAGCACTGCCGCAGGTCTTAACGCTACCCGACCTGAAACCAGGGGCAGTCCCGACCGAGCTAATTTAGAGGAAGTGGCAAACCGCAGCCGCAAGCTTGGCTTTGTGCTTCGGGAGCGCAAGCTGATTTGAAACACCCGCCGTCTTGAAGGGTTTCATACTTTATGACATCAACCACCAGCTCCCATTTGGCTATTTTCCGCAACCTCAATGACCTTATTTCTGCTCTTAAAGCCGCTGAGAATCCTGACCTGGCTCTTAGGAACGCCGAAATGCTCTGCCAGCAATTTGATGACTGCCTGGTTGGCCTTGCCTTCCTTGGGCGGCTCCTTGACCTTGACTATGAAGCTATCGCCTTCTTGACTGACTTCTTCGGTCCTGGAATTGGGCTTTACCTTAACCTGGATTTTCATCTACTATCTCTCCCCATATTCCCTGGTTATGAAATCCTACCAGTTTAACAGGTGTTATCTCGTTGCTCAGGGACTTTTCGCTATGAGCAAATACCCGGATGTAGTTGCTGGTCAGCCCTGAATATATGCCGCTTCCGGGACTGGTTTCCTCCTCCCACAGGACCGGCATAGTTTGCCCCAAAAACTGCTCACAGAAGCGGCGCCGGGAGCTTCGAGATAGCTCTAGTATCCGCTGGTTGCGCTCTTGTTTAACTTTGTCTTTTATCTGCTTGGGCATCCTGGCTGCCGCTGTCTCAAGGCGGGGTGAGAAGGGGAAGACATGGATGTTGGCGAAACCAGCTTGCTGACAAAAAGAGTAGCTCTGTTCAAACTCTTCATCGCTTTCCCCAGGGAAACCAACCATGATATCTGTGGTGATGGCAACCTCTGGTATCATTTCTTTAATCAGATTTATTGTTCTCTGATATTGGTCCAGAGAGTAGCTCCTCCTCATCCTTTGAAGCACGGTCTCGCTGCCACTTTGAAGAGCTAGGTGGAAATGCCGACAAAGCCTTTCATCCTGCCATAAGGCAAGAAATTCAGAGGATATTTCCGAGGGCTGTAAAGATGAGAGACGTAATCTCTCGATGCCCGTGTCGCGGAGAATACGCTGGACCAAATCCTTGAGGTTGGTGCTAGATCCTTCGCTAGCGCTCAGGACAGCGTCTTTATAGCTGCCAACTTTTGTCCCGGTGAGAACGACTTCTTTGTAGGCCAGGGCCACCTTTTGCTTAACTTCGTCAATTATCTGTGAAGCGGGCAAGGAATATTCACGAGGTCTTACTTTGGGCACAATGCAATATGTGCAGGGGCCATGGCAACCATCTTGAAT
This sequence comes from Dehalococcoidia bacterium, assembly GCA_041489785.1. Taxonomy (GTDB): domain Bacteria; phylum Chloroflexota; class Dehalococcoidia; order GIF9; family AB-539-J10; genus RBG-13-51-36. The sequence goes on from JBGPRV010000136.1 coordinate 1,571, forward strand.
CTTTATCAGGCTACGAGTCCTAACGCTGGCAGCAAGCACCTGAGATTGTTTTGCTTCACCCTCATCGAGTACTCTTTCTTCAAGGGAGAGTGCCTGGATGATGGCAAGCAGGTGCTGTTTCACTGTGTTATCAACTACGAGATCAGCAAGCTGAGCTAGCTCTTGACGACTTCTTTGGGCATAGCAGCCAGTGGCGATAATTAGGGCTCGGGGATTTCTTCGCCTGGTCATCCTGAGCCAGTGGCGTGACTTGCGGTCGGCGATATGGGTGACTGTGCAAGTATTAGCAATATAAATATCTGCCACATCATTCGGCGATACAAGTTGAAATCCCGACTGGCTAAATTGGCTGGCTAGGGACTCTGTTTCCGCCTGATTGAGTTTGCAACCTAATGTGTAGAAAGCCACCCTCATTGATATGGATTATATTTATTGTCTGGCTGAGTGGTCAAATTGCTCTTAATCCGTGGGTTTGCTGATTAGGAAGCCTCACTTGTCATTGCGAGGAGCCGCAGGCGACGTGGCAATCTCTAAAAAGAGTGTGAGATTGCTTCGCCCCGATGAATCGGGACTCGCAACGACATTTTGTTAAAGCCTTTCCTGTGATATAGTTAGCGGTTCTAACCAAGGGTATTAAGCTAAGGTGTGAAATTGAATCAACGGGCTCGATGGAAAATTCTACCTCCAGTGCCAGACGAATACTTAAATGCTTCTGCCCTTCCTCCTCTAGTTGCTCAGCTTCTCTACAATCGTGGTGTTAAGCTAGAAGACATCGACCCTTTTTTGTCTGCTGACCGCAGGCTGGAGGGTAATCCCTTCCTCCTTCCTGACATATCGCAGGCTGTAAGCAGGGTCTACAAGGCCGTGCTTGCCCGGGAAAAGATTGCCGTCTATGGTGATTTTGATGTTGACGGCGTCACAGCCATAGTTATTCTTGTCGAGGGGCTATCATGGCTTGGTGCTGAAGTTATTCCCTATATTCCTGACCGCGTCAACGAAGGCCACGGATTGAAGATTTCGGCTCTGGAGAAGCTTCAGGCCCAGGGGGCAAATTTGGTCATCACTGTTGATTGTGGCGTAACTGACCCTACAGTGGTAAAACAGGCTCAAAACATGGGGATAGATATGATTATCACCGACCATCACATCCCGTTAGGAAGCCTACCTCGAGCCGTAGCTGTGATTGACCCGAAGCGAAAGGATTCAGTTTATCCCTATCCGGGTCTGGCCGGTGCTGGCGTTGCCTTCAAGCTTCTGCAAGCGCTATTCCATAAAGATAGCAAGGAGAAATGGCTAACCAGATTGCTGGACTTAGTAGTTTTGGCCACCGTTACCGATTTAGTTTCCCTCGTTGGCGAGAATCGTTATCTGGTGAAGGAAGGGCTGAAAGAGCTTAATAATAGCTCCCGCGTGGGAATTCAAGAAATGGTTAAATTGGCCGGGCTGAAGCCGGGTGAACTTGATACTGAAGATATCTCCTGGGTACTGGGGCCTCGCCTCAACGCTGCTGGCAGGATGAACAATGCCTCCATCAGCTACCAGCTACTCACCACCCAGTCATCAGAGGAAGCTCGCCTCTTGGCCCTGGAGCTAGAGGGAAAGAATGTTGAGCGACAAAAATTAACCAGTGAAGTATTAAGCCGGGCGAGGGAGAAACTAGCCGCCAAACTACACCTGCCGGTGCTTATAGAAGGCGACGAAAGCTATTCCATCGGTGTCATCGGGCTTGTTGCTGGCAAGCTCGTAGATGAATTTTACAAGCCTGCTATTATCATCAACCTGGGTCCAGAGTTATGTCAAGGTAGCTGTCGCAGCATAGCTGAGTTTGATATTGCGTCTGCTTTAGAAGAGTGCCATGACTTACTTACTGCCTTTGGTGGCCATCCCTTAGCCGCTGGCTTCACCGTAGCGCGCCGAAATTTGGCTCAGCTAGAGCAAAGGCTTGTTAACTTAGCTACAGACCAATTAGGTCATCTTGAACTTTGCCCGGAACTAGTGATTGATGCCGAGCTTCCTTTAACTGTTCTTGCTGGAGACACCTTTAACCTTATCCAGAAATTGAGCCCTTTTGGTCGGGGCAACCCACAGCCGACCTTTCTCACCCGACAGGTCGAGGTAATCGAGTGTCGTAACTTCGGCAACCATGGCGAGTGGCTGAGACTAAAACTCAAACAAGGAAATGTAACCTGGCAAGCTGTAGATTTTGAGTCGCAGAAAAAACGGGCGGAAATTCCGTCTCACATAGATATTGTGTATAACCTGGAAAAAAGCCGCTGGAATGGAGAAG
>JBGPRV010000137.1:0-3851 GCA_041489785.1 Dehalococcoidia bacterium
AGTCTCCAAGTACCTAACGCTAAACAGGCAGCCTGGGTATCTCACGCTGGTGTCGGGTCACATGTAACAGTAGGCATTCTCAGGAAGGCTTTTTAAAGGAGGGAAACTGTGGCATCAAAAAGAAAGATAACAAAGTATACTGGCAAACCAGCAAAGGTGCTTCAATCCGAACCAGCCATAGTGATAGAGTGGCCGAGGAGTTTGGCCCACAGGCATACCTATGGAAAACTTTCTCCGTTCTTCAAAGGTCTGACAGAGGGTAGATTACTAGCCACCAGATGCGTCAATCCTGAATGTGCAGAGCACAGGTTGTGGCTTCCACCACGGGCTGACTGCCCCGATTGCAACCAGCCCATGACCTGGGAAGAACTGCCCCAGCCAGTAATTGGCACGGTGCACACCTATGCGCGTGTGGAGTACGCCGGTGCTGGCATAGAACTCACTACCCCCTATTTCCAGGTTGACGTTGAGTTGCCTGGCGTATGCACTATATTCAAGGGCTATCTGCAATACGGGACAGCCGAAATAGGCATGAAAGTTAAGGCTTGCTTTCGAACCGAAGACCCTACTAACACAATTCTTGACATGTACTGGATCCCTTTAGCCGATGATAAAGCCGCCCAGTTTTGAACAGGTAATTGGCAGCGAGCTAACTGGCACAAACACTAACAAAACAGGGGAGAGATGGCATGGGCAAGTTACTTTGGGAGCCGACGGAAGAGCGAAAGAAGAATGCGAACATAACCAGCTTCATGAAGTTCGTTAACAAACGACATAAACAGAGCTTTCGTTCCTATAAAGAGCTTTATGACTGGTCCGTAGATAAGATACCGGATTTCTGGGCTGCTGTGTGGGATTTTGTTGGGGTGAAGGTTTCCAAAGGCTACAAGGTAGTGGTTGACGATGTAACTAAGATGCCGGGTGCAAAATGGTTTACTGGCGCGAGGCTAAATTTCGCCGAAAATCTACTGAGATACAGGGATAAGAAGACAGCCTTCATCTTCAAAGGAGAAACTCAGAAGACAGAGAGGATGAGTTACGCTGAACTGTATAAATCTGTGGCACGCCTGGCAGAATCTCTTCGAGAAGTAGGAATCAAGCCTGGAGACCGGGTGGCTGCCTACATGCCTAATATGATAGTGACGGCTGTGGCGATGCTTGCCAGCACGAGTATCGGCGCTGTCTGGGCTTCGTGTGCCACCGATATTGGTTCTGGGGCAGCCATTGATCGCTTTGGTCAAATCGAACCAAAAGTTCTGTTTACCGCTGATGGCTATTTCTACAAAGGAAAACCCTTCAATTCTCTCTCTAACGCTGCTGAAATTGTAAAGGGGGTACCCTCTATTGAGAAAGTCATAGTGGCCCGCTACAGGGAAGAGAAACCCGATATCAGCCATATTCCTAACTCCGTATATTATGATGATTTTCTATCACGAGAGAAGCCGGAAATTCAATTCGAACAATTGCCCGCAGACCATCCTGTGTTCATCATGTTTTCGTCAGGGACGACTGGCAAGCCAAAGTGCATGGTTCAAGGAGCAGCCGGAATTCTGGTTAATCAACTGAAGGAGCTAATAATCCACACCGATTTGAAGCGAGACGATGTCCATTTCTTTATCACGACTTGTAGCTGGATGATGTGGAACTGGATGCTGACTTCCTTAGCCACAGGTAACACCATTATTCTGTATGATGGCAACCCCACCTATCCTAGGCCAGGGGCTATGTGGAAACTGATACAGGATGAAAAAGTGACTATGTTTGGCTGCAGCTCCAGCTACATTAACTATCTCAGGAGTGAAAACATTAGGCCGGCTAATGATTATGACCTGTCGTCATTAAAGGAAATATGGCAGACTGGTTCGGTTCTATCAGCGGAAGGATTCGAGTACGTGTATCAGGAAGTCAAGAAAGACCTGCATTTTAATTCCAGTTCAGGTGGCACAGACATCAATGGCTGCTTTTTCACCGGAAGTCCGATTCAGCCTGTATACGCTGGTGAGTTACAGGGGCCGGGTTTGGGGATGAAGGTGAAAGCGTATGATGAAGAAGGGCATCCGGTATTTGACCAGCAGGGCGAACTCGCCTGTGAAGCCGCTGCCCCGCCTATGCCGCTTTATTTCTGGAATGATCTGGACGGTAAGAAGTACAGGGACGCTTATTTTGGTGTTTACCCTGGTGTGTGGCGTCACGGGGACTATATCGTATTTCATAGTGATACCGGAGGAGCTACTTTCTATGGTCGCTCTGACTCAGTACTGAAACCGTCCGGTGTTCGCATAGGTACGGCCGAAATATATAACGTGATGGAAGGGCTACCGGAGATTGCTGATAGCCTAGCAATAGGGCAGAGATGGGAGGGAGACCAGCGTGTCCTTCTTTTTGTCAAATTGGCTGAAGGATATCATCTAACGGAAGACCTGGAGAACAAAATCAAGAGAAATCTTCGTGAGAAAGCTTCCCCAAGACACGTCCCAGCGAGAATCATTGCGGTACCGGATATTCCTTACACCACGAACATGAAGAAGGTCGAAAGCGCTGTCACAAACATAATGCATGGCAGGCCCGTCCTGAACAGGAATGCCTTGTGCAATCCCCAATGCCTGGATTACTATGAGAAGCTTATTGGAGAAGGGGTACTCAAATCTTAATCTACTCTTATGAGAAACGCGAGGAGCCGAAACATTGAGAGCAATTGGACTCAGTAGCGACATTGCTCAAACACAGTTCAAGAAAGCGGGAGCCCTCAGGTACCTTTCTTGTGTATACTGCGCGGAGAGTACCCTTGGGGGAGATGAACCATGGATTTTGATTTGAGCGAAGAGCAGAATCTAACACGCCAGGCGATTCGGGCTTTCGCTGAAAGGCAGATTGCCCCGATCGCCCGAGAGCTGGACGAAAAGGAGGAGTTTTCGGCTGAGCTAACGCGAAAAATGGCGGACTTAGGGCTGCTGGGTTGCTTTGTTCCTGAGAAATATGGCGGATCAAATATGGGCTACATCTCGTATGCGATTGCAGTTGAAGAGCTGGCTAGAGTGGATGCTTCCCAGGCTGCTACTATTGCTGCTGGAAACTCTCTAGGAATCGGCCCCATCTATTATTTCGGTGATGAGAAGCAAAAGCAAGAATGGCTTCCCAGGCTCTGTTCCGGAGAGTGTCTGGCTGCATTTGGTCTGACGGAGCCTGATGCTGGCTCCGACGCTGGAAGTTCTCGAACCACCGCCGAACTCAAGAAGGATTACTGGACTATCAACGGGCATAAGATTTTTATTACCAACTCGGCTTGCTCATTGACCGGCGTTATTATTGTCCAGGCTGTCACTGGTAAGCATGAGGATGGCAAGCCAGAGATTAGTTGCCTTATCGTTCCGAGTGGCACACCTGGCTTGACAGCTAAGGAGATGAAGGACAAGATGATGTGGCGGGCATCCAACACGGGTGAACTTTTTTTCGATGATTGTGTCGTACCGAAGGAAAACCTTCTGGGGAAAAGGGGGGACGGCTTCCATCAGATGCTTGCGACGCTGGATGGCGGACGCCTCAGCATCGCTGCCATGGGATTGGGTGGGTCTCAGGCGGCTTTCGAGCTGGCTTTACAATATGCCAATTCGCGCATCCAATTTGGACGGCCCATCGGTTCCTTTCAAATCAACGCTTTCAAGCTAGCCGATATGGCGTTAGAGATCGAACTGGCCAGGAATCTTCTCTACAAAACCTGCTGGCTACGAGAAAACGGACGTCCCATTACTAAAGAGGCAGCCATGGCAAAATTGTTCTGTTCCGAGGTTATGCGCCGCTGTGTCCATCACGCAGTGCAACTTCACGGAGGGTACGGGCTGATGAAGGATTAT
>JBGPRV010000138.1:0-3830 GCA_041489785.1 Dehalococcoidia bacterium
AGCCATGATAGCGCTAGAGGCTCTGAGAGATCCAGCACCTTCCCCATAAAAGATTAGTTTGCCAGCTAAGTCAGTTTCCACCTCGACGGCATTATAAACCCCATCTACTTTAGCTAGCTGGGAATCCTGGGGAATAAAAACAGGATGAACCCTCATCTCCACTTTGTCATCTTCTCTCTTGGCAATGGCCAGAAGTTTTATAGCATAGCCAAATTCTTTGGCATACAGAAAATCCCGAGCGGCAATATTTGATATTCCTTCGCGGTATACATCTTGAGGGACAAATTTAGTCCGAAAGGCCAGGTTGGATAAGATGACCAGTTTATAAGCAGCATCTATCCCATCTATATCATTAGCAGGATTGGCTTCGGCATAACCTAATTTTTGGGCTTGTTTTAAGGTCGAAGCAAAATCCAGTCCCTCTTGTGCCATTCGGGTCAGAATATAATTAGTAGTGCCGTTAAGGATGGCCTGGATGGCCGAGATTTTATTGGCTGCTAAGTCTTGTTGGAAAGAAGAGATGAGTGGTATGCCGCTACCTACGCTTGCCTCATAGCGGAGATCAGCATTGTGTTTCTTGGCCAGAGAGAATAGCTCGTATCCATGTTTAGCCATTACCTCCTTGTTGGCCGTAACTACGTGCTTTCCGCTAGTGATGGCTTGCTCTATATATTCTTTGGCAGGACGTTCGCCGCCCATGAGTTCGATTACTATATCTACCTCAGGATGAGCGAGGACTTCTTCAGGGTGGCTGGTCAACAGGTTGGGACTAACTTTTGCCGAGCGTCGTTTATTCACATCGCGCACCAGCACTTTTTTCAAAATTAAGGGAAGCCCTGCTTGCTCAGCCAGGCTGTCGGCCCTGGTGGCCAAGACTTTAGCCACACCGCTGCCTACAGTTCCCAAGCCCAATAAGCCGATGCCAATAGCCTTCTTCATTGAGGTGTTACATTCCCGCCAAAACCTGGTTTATAGCGAACGATTTCTTGTTTGCGTCCAGGTAGGTGTTAATTGTGCTTTCGTTTGTCCAGTTTTCCAACCAGGCGTTATAGTGATTGTCTATTAGTTGCTGCTTGACGCTATCTGAAAGCTCGAGGTCGCCCCTACCTACAACATTTACTAGCCAATAGCCACCAGTGGTGTGGACCGATGTATCTTTAACTGGCTCGCTCACTTTGTTAAGAGTAATGTTAAAGGCCATTGCGTCGAAAGCCGTGCTGCTCATATTCCCTACTGTTAGCCAACCAAGCTCACCACCTGCAGTTTTGCTTTTATGCTGGGAATAATTCCCAGCTAGAGCACTGAAGTTGCCGCCAGCTGCCAATTGGGCTTTAACCCGCTCTGCCTCCGCCTCGCTGCCCAGCAACATAACACTGGCGTTTATCGCGCCATCCTGCTTATCAGTAACTTTTATGAGCCAATAGCCGATATTCTTAATCGCGGTTTCATCATAAATAGGCTGGCTTAGCTCTCCGAAGGTAAGGTTAAAAGCGGGATTGGCAATCAAGGTATTGGGCATTAGCTCCTCGGGCAGCCAACCCAAATCGCCTTCAACCGAGGAGTTACAGGAAAACTTATCAGCTAAAGCGGTGAAGTTGCCGCCAGCCTCGATTTTGGTTATCACTTCATTGGCTACCTCTTCGCTCTCTACAAGCACTACTTGCACATGAGCTTGCTCCATTGTATCAGGCAGCTGGGAACCAAAATAGTCCTTAACCTTTTGGTCCAACAAACTAGCCCTGATCATATCTTGATATGCACTCTCATTGGGCAACCCATGTTGTTGTAATGCCGCATCTATCTCAGCAGTAGTAACTGTAATGTTCAGACCCTCAGCTCCTTGTCTTAGCAATTCAGCATTGATGATATCATCCGCGACCATATCAGCAATCTGACTGCCGGCATAAGAGATGACCGTGGAATTCCAGCCTGCAATGTAAGCGTGAGCATCGATCATCTTTACGAAGTATTCCATAGTAAAGGGGACGCCGTTTACCTCAATCACAACCTGACGCAAGGGATTGCTCTTATAGTCCTTATAGTACCCATAGCCCACCCAGCTCGAAATGCCAGCCAGGAAAACAACAGCAGCGATTATCACAATTCGGCGTATTTTCATCTGGCGCTGCCATTTGGAGAGTTGGTGCTTAGTAGGGGCTCGCTCAGATGCAGCTTTCTTCTGTTTCTTAGCCATGAGTTACACCTGCCAATCTGATATTTTTCTTTGTTGCGGTGACTATGATAACATATTAAGGGAAGTTATGGCGACGGGGTGTAGCGCAGCCTGGTAGCGCACCTGAATGGGGTTCAGGTGGTCGGAGGTTCAAATCCTCTCACCCCGATTTCTTTTTATTCTTATCTATTTACCTCTGAAAAACTTCATTTTCCCGTGCCCTACAAAATCGAAGATTTTGTAGAGTCAAGTGAATTGGGCAACTGCATCATTTTAAAGCATCGTCTATTGCTTGTTAGTGGCGGAGAGGGTGACCGACTACGCTCTGATAGAGCTTCGACGGCTAAAGGATTCGTTTTTGTAAAAAAGCCCTACCCGACCCGGTTTTAAAATATTGTTCAAGTGCAATTGCTCTGGATTTATCTTTAACTGCAAAATATGTTTCTAGCCTTAATGGCGTCCTATTTTTTGTAGAATCAACCTTCCCAGAGTTATGTTCAGTCAATCGGCGAGCAATATCATTCGTTGAACCTACATAGAGCTTGTTGTCGATCGCGCTTTTCAGTATATATACGTACCACATAGTAAATCTGGCTTGCCAGCCGTAGCCTTGGCGCAGGCTGGCGGAGAGGGTGGGATTCGAACCCACGGTCGAGGAAACCCCGACACACGCTCTCCAGGCGTGCCTGATAGACCACTCTAGCACCTCTCCGCGGAGAGGGTGGGATTCGAACCCACGCTCCGATATAATCGGAGACCGCTTTTCGAGAGCGGCACCATCAACCACTCGGTCACCTCTCCTACTGGTTTATTATACCATCTGCTGTGAAAATAGCTTGCGTTGTTGTTCTCTTCCTGCTATGGCACGGCATTTTAGTTGCCAGGCATGGTCAAAGCGAACTCGGATGATATTATCCGCCTCCGCTCGGAACAAGTATGTAACCGCTAAGACAGTGCTGCTTCGCTCGCAATCAGGGTAAAGGCTCGACAATTTTTGGGGATTGCTTATGCTATGGCATGAGAACTTTACTGCCAAACTTGGAGATGAAACTTGAGAATGTTTTATACCTTCAAGCTAGTTCCCTCGTAATAGGTAAGTTTTTGCAAAAAACAAGAACCCCTAGGCAAAATTTCAGGGGTGTGATAACCTTCCCTTTTAGAAAAATTAAGCTATTATGCGTTTTATGGTATTACAGATTCTCGCTTTCTTTCTGTTCGTTTGTCAAAAGCGAGTAGTCATGTGCCAGAACACAGATAGCTGGGTTCTGAGAAATCACTAGGGAGAGTTGCACGCATGGAAGGAAAGGCATGGTATAACCTGGATGTAGCCGGGGTTGTCAGCTCTTTGGGCTCAAACGCAGAAGGTTTGACTCCCGACGAAGCAAAAAAACGCCTCGCTCAATACGGGCCAAACGAACTCCGAGAAGAAAAGAAGAGGATATCCGTCTGGTCATTGGTTGCAGAGCAGTTCAAGAGTACCTTAATCATTATCCTTATGGCGGCAGTGGTTATTTCAGTTGGTCTGGGCATAGTCAGTTACAAGCCGGGAACTGGGCTACCTGAGGAAATTACTGATGCTATTGTGATATTTGCCATCGTGATAGCCTGCGTTGCCCTTGGTGTGGTTGAGGAATACCGCTCAGAGAAAGCAATGGAA
>JBGPRV010000139.1:0-3818 GCA_041489785.1 Dehalococcoidia bacterium
ACTTCCTTATAAGCAGCATAACCCGTTTGCCTCATGTCTATAGCCACACCACTCCCTCGACTAGTAGGCCCAGCCGCTCCCAGAAGCTCAGCTTGTTCCTTAGATAGCATCCCTTTGCCCACAGCACGGCGCTTGATAGTAGGGTCATGGAGTAAAGCAGGTGCGGCGGTGTTATCCAGCACCTCTTTAAGAGCAACAAGTCTCTTATCTACTTCTTTAGCCATCTCTTTGTCTATATCTCTTCTTACCCCACCAACAAGGCAGGTGGAGGTAATTACTCTATGTCCGGCGGTCATCTCGAGGAGGTCCATGGCTATCTCCCTCGCTCGCCATATCTGCATAAATAAACTTTCGAAGCCCAAAGCATCAGCCAAAAGTCCCAGCCACAGGAGATGGCTATGTACTCGTGAGAGTTCACTCCAAAAAAGACGCAGGAATCTAGCTCTGGGAGGCACTTCAACACCCATGAGGGCTTCAATACCCTGGCAGTAAGTCAGGACGTGAGTGATGCTGCAAATGCCGCATATCCTCTCACAAAGGAAAACATTCTGGCGGAATCTATTGAGCTCAGCAGCTTTTTCTATTCCGCGGTGCACGTATCCAATTACAGGAGTTACCCCCACTACTTTTTCATCCTCCAACTCCAATTTGAGGTGAATAGGCTCGGGTAGTACTGGATGTTGGGGACCAAAGGGAATCACTGTTCTTACTGCCATTTTTATTCCTCCAGGTCGCAGCGCCAGCATCGCTGGCCTTCGGTTATAGCCATTTCCTTGCTTAGTCCAGGCTCATCTTCACCAAGCTGTATAATCTCAGATTCAGAATACTTAGGTAGCTTGGGACGCCTCTTGGGTTTTTGCCGCTCGAGAAAGGTTTCTCGTGATGTTGGACCTGTTGCCTCTATTTCCTCTATGGGCAATTCTCCATTGCCACCAAGATATTTGTCGATAGAAATAGCTGCCTTTTTGCCTGAACCAATGGCATTGACTACTGATGTAGGCCCCAGAATAGCGTCTCCGGTGGCAAAAATGCCCGGCTTTGAGGTAGCAAGCGTATTTGAATCTACCTCAATAATATTTGCTCCATTCACTCTTTTACTTACCAATCCAAATTGCTTCAGCATTTCAGGTTTGCCACTAAGAGCTGCTACTGTTGCGCTCTGGCGCAACACTAAGGGGCAACCAATAGCTACTAGAATAGCATCATAACCTTGAGAAGAAAGTGCATCTAAAGACTCTATCCGACTACTTAGTTTTATTTCAACACCAAGTCCCTTAATATCATTGATTTCTTGATCCAATACGTCTCTAGGCAACTCGGTTTGAGGTATGCCTACCCGCATCATGCCTCCTGGTTCAGGCATGGCTTCAAAGACTGTAACTTTGTGTCCTTTCTTGGCTAAGAAGTAAGCAGCAGTAAGACCTGAAGGCCCAGAGCCTATGATAGCAACTCCCTTTCCAGTCGGTTTAGAAGTCACCTTGCTTTTATATTTGCCATGCTCGAAAGCAAACCTCTTAAGCAATTTGATAGCTATGGGCTGACCTTGTCTCTCCTGACGACAGGCTTCTTCACAAGGAGCCAAGCATACCCGGCCACAGACTCCTGGAAACGGATTAGCTTGTTTCATCACTGCCAAAGCTTCATCAAATTGACCACTTCCAACTAACCTGACATACCTGGGAACGTCAATCCCGGCAGGACAGGCTTGACTGCATCTAACTAGAAGGCGTACTGGTGGTTTGAGCACGTAAGGGATAGGTTTAAGAAGTGAAAACTCAGGGCTTTCTTTTCCGCGAAGAAATCTCTTCTGGAAATCGATAGCGAGGCCACTTATTCTTATATTGAACTGATCCTGCATCTCGTTCTCAATAAGAGCGGCACACAAATAGATACTAGATATGCTGGGCAGGGTTTCTTCCTTGCCTATGCTGACCTTGATATGCTTGACAAATCCCGCACTGTCTTCAAACTCAAAGTGGTAAATGACTTCAAAATGATCTCCTAAGTCGAGGCAAGTAGCTGTGGCAAACCTCGCTTTCTGAGCCCGCATACCTTGCGCTTCAGAGACAAGCTCAGTTTTACTCACTATTACTTCATTCTGTAACATGGCATCTATTGCTTAAAAAGCAGACTTTGAACTAGCATGAAATTGCTTTCGAGAACTCCTGTAGGGCAAAGTGGAAAGCATTCTCGACATGGGGGACATGATTCGGTCGCTATCTCAGGGATGAACATGACTTCTCGCTCTATGCCCCTGCCAATAAAACCGATGGCATCGGCTTTCTTAATTTCGGCGCAGTACCTGACGCACAGGCCACAAAGGATGCAAAAAGTTGCAGTCTTTCTTAAACGAGCCTTGGTAACCCCATATTCCTCAGCTAAGTCCTTTATGATTTTCGCTCCTGGAGCACGGGCCAGAAGAAGTTCCAAAAGCACCTTCCTGGTTTGGATTACCCTCTCCGACCTGGTCTTTACTACCAACCCATCAGCCACAGGATAGACACAGGATGCAACCAGCCTGGTTCTGGGAGGAGTCCCTATCTCCACAAGGCATAACCGGCATGCTCCATAGGGTTCAAGCTTTTCATGATAGCAAAGCGTGGGAATATCTATGCCAGCACCTCTGGCTACTTGAAGAATTGTCATGCCTTCTTCGCCTGTTACTTCTTTACCATCAATATTCAGTGTTATTTTTTTCACTTTAGCCCTTGCGTTGTATTACTCTGTCTTGTTCAGGAATTAGTGCGGGAACTGGTTCGCCGGAGATTTTCTTAATAGCGCCAAATCGCGGCGGGCAGACGTCAAAACAAGTGCCACATTTAATGCACTTACCCTGGTCTATGACATGAATAAGGTTCTTGCCACCATTGATAGCATCCACAGGACAGTTTCTGGCACAGATCAGGCATGCCTGGCACTTATCAGGCTCAATATAAAAGGCGATCAAATCTTTGCATACACCCGCAGGACATCTTTTCTCATAAATATGGGCGTCATATTCAGGCCGAAAGTATCTCAAGGTAGTGAGCACCGGGTTAGCTGCAGTTTGCCCCAGAGCACACAGGGAGGCTTCCTTAAGCATTCTGGCAAGGTCCTCCAACAATTGAATATCGCTAGCCTGTCCTTTCCCTTCGGTAATTCTGGTTAAGATATCAAGCATATGACTTATCCCTTCACGGCAAGGAACACATTTACCACAGGATTCTTCGCTAAGGAAATGGACGAAGTATTTGGCAAAATCAACCATGCAAGTATCTTCGTCGGTAACTATCATGCCACCTGAGCCCATCATGGCACCAAGCTTGGTTAGCTCATCAAAATCCACCGGCGAATCCAGGTATTGTTCTGGTATGCAACCACCAGAAGGGCCACCTGTCTGGACAGCCTTGAACTTTTTATTTCCGCTAACACCTCCACCCATTTTGTAAATAATATCTCTTAATGGCGTCCCTAGAGGGACTTCAACAAGCCCGGTGTTATTCACCTTACCCACTAGAGAGAATATCTTGGTGCCTTTACTTCCTTCCGTGCCAATGGAAGTGAACCAATCAGCGCCATTATTGATAATAAACGGCACATCAGCCCAGGTCTCTACATTATTGAGGCAACTGGGCTTGTCCCAGAGGCCTTTTTCTGCAGTATGAATGTACTTTGGTCTAGGCTCGCCAACTTTCCCTTCTATCGCGTTCATAAGGGCGCTGGATTCACCTGAAATGAAGGCTCCCGCGCCTTTGTGAACCTTCACAATGAAGTCGAAACCTGAGCCCAGGATATTCTTGCCCAAAAGACCATAATCTTCAGCTTGCTTAATAGCAATA
>JBGPRV010000140.1:0-3749 GCA_041489785.1 Dehalococcoidia bacterium
ATATGCCAGCGGGTCGACATCAGTGACGCCCAGACAGTAAAGAGCCAGGCTGGCAGCAGCACTGCCCCGAACGCCGAAATAGATGCCCCGTTCTCGGGTAAAGGAGATTATATCCCAAACAACGAGGAAGTAATGGGCAAATTTTGTCTTCTGGATGACATCAAGTTCGTAGCTAAGCCGTTCCTTGACCTCCGAGCCGGGCTCCTGATAGCGTTTTTCCAGGCCCTGCCAGCAGAGCTCAGCCAGGAAATCATCGGCTTTCCTGCCCTTAGGCAATTCCACCTGCGGCAGATGCAGCTTGGTAAAATCCAGCTCCAGCTGACACATATCAGCAATGGCTTGAGTATTCTCCACGGCCTGAGGTAAGTCAGCAAACAATTGTTCCGCCTCTTCAGGGCTTTTCAGGTAAAAGAAATCGCCAGCCAGCTTCAGCCTTTTTTCATCATACACAGAAGTATTGGTCTGTATACACAAAAGAAGTTCATGGGCCGGGGCGTCTTGTTTATCAACGTAATGCACATCAAAGGTGGCTACAGGCGGTATATTGAGTTTAGCGGATAGAGAAATAAGCTCCTGGTTGATTTGCTCCAGTTCAGGGATAGGATGCCTCTGAATCTCCAGATAGTAATCGCCGAAGACTTCCCTGTACCACGAAGCTGCCCTGGCAAGATCGTCGTTTCGTCCTTCAAGGATAAGTCGAGCCAGTTCTCCGTGAGCACACCCGGAAAGGGCAATAAGCCCGTCATGATGAAGCTTGAGAAGTTCCTTATCGACCCTGGGCTTATAGTAAAATCCCTCGAGGTGGCTTTTAGTAACCAGTTGGAGCAAATTGCGATAGCCCTTTTCGTTTTTGACCAGTAAAGTAAGATGATTTTGGTTTTTATGGGCTGGCTCTCGGCTATGGCAATCGGTCTCGGCGACATAGACTTCGCAGCCAATGATTGGTTTTATACCTGCTTCCTTAGCTGCCACATAAAAATCGATGACGCCATACATAGCGCCGTGGTCAGTGATAGCAAGGCTGTCCATGCCCAACTCTTTGGTCCGGGCAATAAGCTGAGGGATGCGGCACATGCCATCGAGCAAGCTATATTCAGTGTGGACGTGAAGGTGGGCAAACTTTTGCGGCATTAGCTAGATTATAACATTTGTACCGAGGGCCCCAAATGAGGAATTTCTGGCTATCAAAAATTTCTTTAGCACCACAATGAGCATCGCTAGCTACCTGCACTTTTGCCTGAATCCCCCGCGTGGGCTTTGAAGTTGGTATGATAATATTGTACAAAATCAGATTGAGACCAAAGGTATGGATGGTGGATTCTGGTTTTGTGGTAAACTTGGGGAAAAAATAGAATACGGTTTAAATAAAGGAAGGAGCCAGCGATGATCGCAACTCGATTCAAGAAAGTTTTTGAGCCAACGAACATAGGCCAGATGCAACTGAAGAATCGCATAGTCATGCCACCGATGGGAACCAATTATGCCGAAGCAGGCGGTGCTGTTAGTCAGAGAATGCTCGATTATTATGAGGCAAGGGCTAGAGGTGGGGTAGGATTGATTATTGTTGAAGGAAGCGCTCCCAGCCTGCAATGCACCACGTCTCCCCAGGCATCTCCGTCTCATCAGGCATCTCTGGGAGACGATAAGTTTATTCCCGGATGGCGAAAATTGACGGATGCCGCTCATAAATACAATGCCAAGATAGCTATCCAGATAATGCATGCCACCCTGGAGAACTGGGATGGAAAGATAGTGCAGGTGGGTCCATCCCCGGTAATAGTACCCGCCAGAGTTATGGGTATCCTGGGAGAACCTCCTCATGAACTAACTGTGGAGGAAATTACGGAAAGGGTAGGGTGGTTTGCTTCGGCTGCCAGACGTGCCAAGGAAGCTGGCTTTGATGGGGTAGAGATTCACGGTGCTCACCAGTACATTGTTGCCGCCTTTCTCTCCTCAGCTACCAACCAGCGCACAGATAAATACGGTGGCTCGGTTAAGAATAAGGCAAGATTTTTGGTAGAGATACTTCAGGCTATTAAAAGGGAAGTAGGCCCAGATTTTCCTGTTTGGGTCAGGTTCAATGCTCAGGAGTGGGGAGTGGAGAACGGGATTACCATTGAGGAGACCAAACAGATGGTACCGCTGGTGGTGGAGGCGGGTGCTCAGGCGCTTCACGTATCGGCTTATGGCGCTGGATCTTACATAACCACCGCTCCAATTCCAGATACTCCGGGCTTTCTGGTACCTCTGGTTGAAGAGGTCAAGAAACTAACTAAGGTGCCGGTAATTGCAGTGGGCAGACTGGACCTTGAGCTTGGCGAGAGAATTCTCGAGGAGGGCAAAGCTGACCTTATAGCCATAGGCAGGCGTCTTATGGTCGACCCGGACCTGCCCAATAAGGTAGCTGAAGGAAGGCTTGATGAAGTTATCCCCTGCATAGGCTGTATGGAGTGCATTGAACGCCTGGCCTTCGATGAACGCGGCGAAGGTGTAACCTGCGTCGTCAACCCTGCGTTGGGCAGGGAGAGGGCATACCAGATTAAGCCCGTGAAAAAAGCCAAGAAAGTGGTTGTAGTTGGTGGTGGTCCGGCGGGCATGCAGGCTGCCATTGTGGCGGCGCAGAGAGGTCACAAGGTTACCCTCTTTGAGAAGGATGCGAAGCTGGGTGGGCAACTGAATATAGCCGCTCTACCTCCATTTAAGGGCGATATCTTCCCCTGGATATATTATCTGGTCAATCAAGTTGAGAAAGCTGGAGTGGCAGTTAAGCTTAATACAGATGCCACTGCTGAAATCGTTATTAAAGGGAATCCAGATGCCGTTGTGATAGCCACAGGAGGCACTCCAGCCATGCCTGACACACCTGGCATTGATAAACCAAATGTGATTACTGCTCAGGATGTACTCTCGGGCAAAGCCAAGGCCGGGCAGAATGTGGTCATCATCGGTGGAGGGATGGTCGGCTGTGAGACAGGGCACTATCTGGTGGAACAGGGAAAGGCGGTGACCATCATAGAAATATTGAAGCGAATGGCTAGCGACATGTTCCTTATGACGAGACGCCGACTCATGGATGGGCTGAGGAGCAAAAAGGTGACCTTGCTGACCAGCGCGACCTGTGAAGAGATAAAAGAAGGCAGTGTTCAGGTAACTACTGCTGAGGGTAAGAGGGAAACCATCCCAGCCGACACAGTCATTATAGCCGTCGGCTACAAGGCGAATGATCGCCTATACAAAGCCCTGGAAGGTAAAGTCCCTGAAATATACTGCATAGGCAATTCTTCTAAGCCACGGAGAATACTGGAAGCTGTCAGTGAGGGATACCGGACCGGGCTGGCTTTATAAAGATTTCGGGCATACTGGCTGCCTGGGTGACTAGGCAGCGAGGCAGAGGTCCACAGTATACCTGAGGGTGAAATTGCCCACTCGCTTGGGGTACCAGGTAAGTTTTTCCCGAAAACCTGAAGGATTTTCTGGCCTATCAGCTTGCCACCATGTCTTGGCTTGAGACCCGGGGCTCAGCCCCTATCACTCAATTTACTGGCTTTTTACTAATCTGACGAAAATCTGGGGAGAACGAAAAAGGCTTGACAGTGCGGCGGGTGGTGATGCAGTATGAGCTAAGATTTTGGTGAAACTAAATTATTACTAGTGCATTATACTACTGGGGTACACTTATTTTTTCTACTGGCTAATATGGATTTAAACGAAGAAAAAGAGCTTGTTAGGCAAGCACAAAAAGCCCCCGA
>JBGPRV010000141.1:0-3717 GCA_041489785.1 Dehalococcoidia bacterium
AACACATCCACAGGAAATGTACTTCATGCAATTCCTTCTAATGTATGATAGACTGATGCCCGATTTCAACTAGCAGGACCTTACCATGAAGTTAATAGACAAACCCCTGGAAGGGGGTCCCACTGACTCTATCCATAAGTTGCCCATCCGAGAAGTCTATGGGGTACTGGCGACGCGACCCCAGGGGCTCACTCAGGCTGAGGCTGCGGAACGGCTGCAACAGTTCGGCAGCAACGTCATTCGTGAGGTCAGAGGAAAACCTCTCATCTTCCAGTTCTTGGCTAACTTCACGCACATGATGGCCATCCTGTTGTGGGTTGGTGGAGTAATTGCTCTTATAGGCCGGATGCCCGAACTGGCTATTGCTATCTGGCTGGTTAACGTGATCAACGGTGTATTCAGTTTCTGGCAGGAATACAGGGCAGAGAGGGCGATCAGAGCCCTGCGTCAACTGATTCCCAGTTATGCCAATGTGTTGCGGGATGGAGAAAAGCAGCGCATTCTGGCGGAAGAGCTGGTGCCCGGCGACATCATGTTGCTGGCCGAAGGCGACCATATCTCAGCCGATGGACGTTTGGTAGATGAGGCCGGGCTGCGGGTGGATCAGTCCACCTTAACTGGAGAGTCGCATGCAGTGCTCAAGATAAGAGAGGCTGTCCTGCGGCCTGTACCATCTCGTTTTGAAGTACGCAACCTGGTATTTGGTGGCACGAGTGTGGTTGCTGGGGAAGGCACGGCTGTTGTCTTTGCCACGGGCACACACACCGAATTTGGCAAGGTTGCTAACCTCATGCAGTCTGTGAGAGATGAACCCAGTCCGCTACAGAAAGAATTGGCCCATGTGACAAGGCGGGTGACATTCCTGGCAGTCGGAATTGGTCTGGTTTTCTTTGCCATGCTGATGATTCTGCGAGTCGAGTTTAGCGTGGTCGATAGTTTCATTTTTGCTCTGGGTATGATTGTCTGCTTCGTGCCAGAGGGTTTGTTGCCGACGGTAAGCCTTTCGCTGGCTATGGGAGTACAACGCATGGCTCAACGCCACGCACTTATTAAGAGGTTGTCGGCTGTGGAAACCCTGGGCTGCACAACGGTGATCTGTACTGATAAGACCGGGACACTTACAGAGAACGAAATGACGGTATCTGATCTGTGGCTGGCTGGCCGACGCCTCAAGGTGACGGGCGTTGGGTATGGGCCCAGGGGGTATATCCTCGATGACGGGCGCGCAGTCAATGTTCCGGTGGTTGGAGACCTGCGTCAGTTGCTCGTTGCAGGTGCGCTATGTAACACTGCGCGTTTATTGCCGCCAAACCATGGTTCCACCAGATGGACAGTGCTGGGTGACCCCACGGAGGCAGCCTTGCTGGTAGCAGCGCTCAAAGGCGAGTTGAACATCGAAACTGAAAGGGAGCAAAACCCCTGCGCGCGTCAACTATCCTTTGAGTCGCGGCGCAGGCGGATGAGCACAATTCATCGGGTGCAAAATTCGCTGGTAGCCTATGTCAAAGGAGCGCCAAGAGAAACGCTAGAGCTGTGCACTCATATACGAATGAATGAACAAGACTGCCTGCTGGACGATGATCTTCGGGCAAAGGTCTTGGCAGCGAATGACAACTTTGCCCGTGAGGGCCTGCGGGTGCTCGCTGTTGCCATGCGCTCATTGCCGGAGCCGACTGTTAAGGCACAACTGGTGGGGGAATATACACCCGAGGCTATTGAGCATGACCTGACTTTTCTGGGCTTGACTGCTATGATGGACCCACCACGCGTGGAGGTAAGGATGGCGGTGGAGAAATGTCACCGTGCTGGCATCCGCATCGTGATGATCACTGGCGACTATGGGTTAACGGCAGAAAGCATAGCGCGACGCATCGACATCATTCGAGGAGATCGGCCGCGCATTATCAATGGTTCTGACCTAGATGCCATGGATGATAAATCGCTAAAGGAGGCATTGCAGGGTGAGGTCATCTTTGCACGAGTTGCCCCAGGTCATAAACTGCGAATAGTCAGCTCGCTGCAGGATATGGGACATGTCGTGGCAGTCACTGGTGATGGTGTCAATGATGCGCCTGCACTTAGAAAGGCGAATATCGGTGTGGCTATGGGCATTGCCGGTACCGATGTAGCTAAAGAGACAGCCGATATGATTCTAATCGACGATAATTTTGCCTCCATTGTCAATGCGGTCGAGGAAGGCCGGGCAGTTTACGCTAACGCCAAGAAGTTCGTCACCTATATCTTTACCCACAACACCGCTGAAGCTGCACCATTTGTCTTTTTTGCCTTCAGCGGCGGGCGAATTCCGCTCGGGCTCACGGTAATGGAAGTTCTCTCCATCGACCTGGGGGCTGATATCGTGCCGGGCTTAGCCCTAGGAGTTGATCCGCCGGAAGAGGGCATCATGGATAGGCCACCGCGCAACCTGAATGAGCACATCATTACTCGTCCACTTCTACTGCGAGCATTTGTGTGGTTGGGCCTGGTCCAGGGCTTGGTGGCGGTGGCAGCTTTCTACTTTCAATATTGGACGCATGGCCACTGGGGCCAGTGGTTGGATTTACCCTCACAAGGGCTTCTCTACCAATCGGCCACCGCTATGACCCTTGCTGCCATCGTGGTCACCCAGATGGGTAATCTGTTTGCCCAGCGCTCGGAGCATACCTCTGTCTTCCGTAGCAAGCCATTTTCTAACCGATTGATATGGGTAGCCGTGGCAGTCGCTCTTGCTGTCGTGTCCATAGTCATCTATGTCCCGTTTTTCCAGCGGTCCTTTCACACGGCAGGTTTCCCGGCAAGCAACTGGCTCTTTCTGCTTGCCTTAAGTCCAATAGTATTGTTCGCTGACGAACTGCGCAAGGCAGTACTTCATCTACGAAATAGATATGTTCTTAGGAGGTGATGCGTATGAGGATTATTATTATTGGTTGTGGCCGGATGGGGGCTGGATTGGCGTTGACCATGAGTCAGCGCGGCCATGCAGTAGCAGTGGTTGATAAGGACCCCACTAACTTTGAGCGATTGGGGCCCTCGTTCAAAGGCGAGGTTATCGAAGGTGTTGGACTTGACCGTAAGGTGCTTCTGGCTGCTGGTATTGAGAGGGCTGATGGCCTGGCCGCCTTGACAGCCAGCGATGATGTCAATGTTGTAATCGGCCGCGTCGCCAGCCAAGTATTTCGTGTGCCCAAGGTCGTGGCACGACTTTATGACCCGCGCAAAGCCAATATCTACGGACGATTGGGATTGCACACCATAAGCCCAACAATCTGGGGTATTAACCAAGCGGCCGAAATTCTCTGTTACTCTCCGTTGGATGCAATCCTCAACTTGGGAAGTGGTGAGGTAAATATTATAACAACAGAAATCCCTCCCCTCCTGGTTGGTCAGACGGTGACTGAACTAACAGTGCGCGGTGAAATCCATGTAGTGGCAATAAGTCGGGCCGGCAAACCCTTTCTACCCACGCTGGGCACAGAGTTTTGTTGGGGCGACATGGTCTACCTGGTGGTGTTGGCCACAGCTACCGACCGTCTCAAAACTTTGTTGGGATTAGCATGAAGGAGGTTACAAGATGGCCATGAAAGTAATTATTGTAGGTGGTGGTAAAGTCGGCACTTCTCTGGCTCTACTGCTCCTAGAAAAGGGATATAATGTGAAGGTCGTTGAGGCAGCGAGGGAGAAAATTTCCCGATTGCAGCAAGATCTGCCAGCCGATGT
>JBGPRV010000142.1:0-3707 GCA_041489785.1 Dehalococcoidia bacterium
GGCCTTCCCTACAGTTTTAGCAAGGCATCCAACCCGTAAGTTAGCCCCTTGCGCTTTGTCACTTCCTTAATTGCCAGGATAACGCCAGGCAGATAGCACTCTCGACTTATAGTATTGTGACGTAAGCTTAGAGTCTCCCCCGCTCCGCTAAATACAACTTCCTGCCCAGCCATGAATCCCGGCAATCTCAAGCTATGGATAGCTATGCCATCCATCTCCCCTCCTCTAGTATTGCTGAGTACTTCACGTGTAACTTTAGGATAAATGAATGGTTTACCATGCGCTTGCGCCATCGCTTTGGCTGTAGCTATAGCAGTTCCTGAAGGAGCATCAGCCTTTTTATCATGATGCATTTCGATAATCTCAGCGTGGTTGAAAAAGTTAGCAGCAAATTTTGATAGATGTATCAGAAGTGCCGCCCCCAGAGAAAAATTGGGGGCCACCACCGCCCCTACCTTATAGGCCTGGCATAATTTTTCAATTTCTGCCAAATTCTCCTCAGAAAGGCCTGTGGTGCCTATAACCATGTTAACTTTTTGTTTAATAGCAATGCGAGCGGCTGCCATAGAAACCTCGGCATTAGTGAAATCTACCACCACATCAGCGTCGCAGCTCTTTAAAAGCGAATCTAAATCGGAAGAAAGGAGTATCAGTTCAGAAGCCTCAGTTAAAGGAAGATAT
Source organism: Dehalococcoidia bacterium (assembly GCA_041489785.1). Classification (GTDB taxonomy): domain Bacteria; phylum Chloroflexota; class Dehalococcoidia; order GIF9; family AB-539-J10; genus RBG-13-51-36. The sequence continues at coordinate 682 of JBGPRV010000142.1, forward strand.
TGCTGAGTTACTTCCTTTTCCACAGCCCCCACTGCCCTTAATCCGGGCTCGCAAACCACACCTTTGGTTATCTCTTGCCCCATCCGGCCTAAAGCGCCATTAATAACTACTCTTATGGGTTCTAAAGAGGAAGTCATGTTCCTTTTTCTCCCCTCACCAGTAAAGCAATTTATTTGCTACGGTTGCCATGTTGTTCACCCTTGTCACGTGGGTGAACAAATTTCCTTTGACGGTCCTGGGGAGCCGAGGAATTACTAACTTTAGCACCAGGGAGATTGGAAAGCCCTTCCGATATTGCTTTGCGCGATAAATTTATCCTACCAGAATTGTCAATCCCGATGACCTTCACCATTACCTCATCACCCACTTTAACCACATCTTCGACCTGAGGTACATGGTAGTTAGCAAGCTCGCTGATATGGACGAGGCCTTCTTTACCCGGCAGGATTTCCACCATGGCACCAAAATTGAATAGCCTGGTTACTTTTCCAGTGTAAATCTCTCCTTGCTCCACTTCCCGAGTTAAGCCCTGAATTATTTTGATTGCTTTCTGGGCTGCTTCCTCGGTTGAAGAGCCAACGCGAACCGTACCATCGTTCTTTATATCTATAGTTGTCTTGGTTTCATCTATAATAGACCTTATAACCCTACCCCCAGGACCAATGACGCTCCCAATCTTACTCGAATCAATCGTTATTTCATACATTCTGGGAGCATAGGGACTGAGTTCAGGGCGACTAGCACTGATAGCCAAACTCATTTTCCCCAATATTTCCAACCTTGCCTCACGAGCCTGACTTAAAGCTTCAGCCAGGATGCCATAACCTATCCCCTGCAGCTTGATATCAAGCTGCAAAGCCGTGAGTCCACGAGCTGTGCCAGCAACTTTGAAATCCATATCACCATAGGCATCTTCCATACCCACAATATCAGTTAGAACAACATAGGTCCCATCCTTTCCGGTAACTAAACCCATGGCTATCCCAGCCACAGGCGCCTTTATAGGCACACCGGCATCCATCAAGGAGAGGGTCGAAGCACAAGCACTAGCCATCGATGTGCTTCCGTAAGAACTAAGCACTTCGGAAACCAGACGTAGGGTGTAAGGAAAATCATCCTCCGATGGCAGTATTGGCGCAATAGCCCGTTCCACTAAAGCGCCATGCCCAATCTCGCGCCTCCCTGTTGTTCCTATCCGTTTCACCTCACCAGTAGAAAAGGGGGGAAAATTATAATGATGCATAAAGCGTTTAGTTTCCTCCAGCCCTATGCCATCCAATAACTGCTCCCGACTTGTAGACCCCAAAGTGGTAATAGTCAACACCTGGGTTTCCCCACGGGCAAATAATCCTGAGCCATGGGTGCGAGGAAGGATACCGACTTCACAGCTAATAGGACGAATTTCTTTAGTTTGGCGACCGTCCAAGTGTCGCCTCGTCTGCAATATTTTTGCCCTCACCGCAGCTTTAAGCTGGGTTTCAAAAGCAACATTGATTTCATCTTCAGAAAAAGAATCAACTAACTTATTCTTTATTTCTTCCTTGAGAGACGTCAGAGCCTTATCTCTTTGCAGTTTCCCTGGTTCCTCTAGAACCTGGCTTAATTTCTCACCAAGTATGGAAGCGATTTGAGATGAAAGCTCAGGAGCAAGTCCCTTAGATTTGATTTCTACCTTGGCTTTGCCATAAGTTCGCTGTAGTTCTTCCTGAAGCTTAATGACCGCCTGATTCGCCTCGTGTCCCAACTTAATTGCCTTGAGCAGTATCTCTTCGGAAATCTCTTTGGCGCCTGCTTCCACCATCACAATGTCATTACTAGTGCTAGCAACGATTACATCGAGCAAGCTATTCTCTATTTGAGCTAAGGGAGGATTCACGACTAGAGCATCGTTTATATAGCCCACGTGCACTGCCGATATAGGACCAGAGAACGGGATATCCGATAATGTCAAGGCTGTTGAAGCGCCAATAAGGGCACAAATATCGGGTTCATTTTCTTGGTCAACAGATAGCACTGTCGCCACAACTTGAACATCATAATTAAATTTCTTGGAAAGAAGAGGGCGCAGGGAGCGATCGATAAGCCGACTAGTTATAACTGCTTCCTCGGTAGGACGTCCTTCCCGCCTGATGAAGCTGCCTGGTATTTTACCCGCGGCATAGAGCCTTTCTTCATAATCCACTGTTAGAGGGGCAAAATCTATCCCCTCTCTGGGTTCAGAGCTCGCACAGACAGTAGCCAAGACAACCGTGTTACCATATTGAACAGCGACAGCACCATTGGCTTGGTGAGCGAATTTCCCTACCCGGATGCTAAGTGTCTTGCCAGCTACTGAACGCTCAAAAACATCAGACATATTATTCCCTCAAACTCAATCTGGTAATAAGAGAATAATACCGCTCGGGCGCCGTCCTGTTCAGGTATTTCAAAAAACGCCTCCGCTTCCCTATCACCCCGTGGAGCGCATGCCGGGAGTGTCGATCCTGGGGATATAACTTAAGATGCTCCGTTAACCGATTTATCCTCTCGGTAAGCAAAGCCACCTGGACCTCGGCAGACCCACTATCGTTTTCCTTAAGTCTAAATTGGGTGATGATTTCTCCCTTTTTCTCTTTGTCCACTGTTATAGACTCCCTAATTTAGTAATGTCGTATATCATACCACGACAAAAAAATCTTGTATAGAAATTGACCAAAAGAGTGAGATGCTCTATAATTGGCTAGTAAAGGCAACTTTTTATGCATGAAAGTTGCGGCGTTTTTGGAGTTTATGCCCCAGGCATAAATGTAGCTCAGACGACTTTTTTTGCCCTCTTTGCTTTACAACATCGTGGTCAGGAAAGTGCCGGCATCGCTGTCACCGATGGCAACGAAATAAAAATACATACCCGTATGGGATTAGTTTCCCAGGCATTCACGGAAACTGACCTCGCTTTGCTCCAAGGACATATTAGCATCGGGCATAATCGCTACTCCACTACAGGCTCAAGCAGACCCATGAATGCTCAGCCCATCATAGCAAAAACA
>JBGPRV010000143.1:0-3683 GCA_041489785.1 Dehalococcoidia bacterium
ATTACGAGTAATAAGTACAGCTATAAAAAAAACAATGGCGAGAAACGGAACTGCCCAGGGCATCAAGAAGATGAGAATCCCGATGGCGGTGGCTGCTCCTTTACCGCCATGGAATTTGAGGAAGATGGGAAAGATATGACCCATCACGGCGGCCGCACCGGTAAGAAAATCAAACGGCCAAGTTGGAGTGGTGTCTAATAACCACCTCACCAAAAGAATTGCTCCTATGCCTTTGCCCAGGTCAGCCAGAGTTACGAGCACGGCCTCCATTGGTCCGACCTCGTAGAAGACATTCATAGCGCCCATGTTTTTGCTTCCGACCTCTCGGATGTCTATCCCTTTTCTCAGACGACCGGCAAGATATGCTGAAGGGAAAGAGCCAAGAAAGTAGCCAATTATTAAGGCGATAACTATGTTGTTAATCATTTGCCTGATGGGCTCACTCTAGTATTGCCTGAACTTTAAAACAATTTCCCTCTTGTTTTGGTGCGTTTGATAAAATCTCAGCTTGGGAATATGACTCAGCTACATCGTCTTTCCTGAAGACATTTTGTAGTGGGATGGTATGAGTCGCTGGTGGCACATTGGCTGTATCTACTTGCTTGAGTATTTCGAAGTTCTCCAGAATATTGGATAGCTGGAGGCTAAATTTCTCCACCTCCTCCTCGCTTAAGCCCAAGCGAGCAAGCCAAGCAATATGTCTCACCTGTTCATAACTCAGTTTCATCTGAGCGTAACTATTACATTATAGCATTACGCTTCGTAATGTCACAGCGGTTGCTTATCTTCGGGGGCAAGATTATAATGGAGGGCCATGCCAATCCGAAACGTTGTCTTGCTATCTCATCAAGGGGCAGGGAAAACATCGCTTGCCGAGTTTATTCTCTTTACCTCAGGTGCTATTCAGCGTTTAGGTAACGTTAAAGATGGCACTACTACCTCAGATTATGACCCGCTTGAGGTAGAACGTCATATGGGCATCAACCTGTCCTTGCTGCCAATTCAGTGGCAGGGGATGAAGCTGAATCTCATTGATACCCCGGGATATGCTGATTTTATTGGTGAGGTAAGGTCGGGATTGAGGGTAACCGAGGGAGCAATAATTGTAATATGCGCTGCTTCGGGTGTGGAGGTAGGCACAGAGCAGATGTGGAACGATGCTGAAAAAGCAAATTTGCCTCGGTTAATATTTGTTAATAAGATGGATCGTGATAATGCTGATTTCTTCTCTACTTTGAAGGGAATCCAGGCTAAGTTGTCACCGAAATGCTTGCCTCTTCAATTACCCATAGGTTCACAAAGTGATTTTCAAGGCATTATAGATTTGGTGGCTATGAAAGCTTATATTGGCGCTGCCTCGCAGGAAGCCGAAATACCTTCAACACTCCGGGAACAAGCAGAGGCTAGCCGTGAGAAATTAGTAGAGGCTGCCGTGGAAGTTGATGATGAACTCATTAACAAGTATCTGGGGGGTGAGCCCATAAACAACGAGGAAATTTTTGTTGCCATAAAAAAATCTACCATTGCTGGCAAGCTGGTGCCTGTCTTTGTTGGCTCTGCTTTGCAGGGCATCGGCACCCAGCAAGTTCTCAATGGTATTTGCTCCTACCTGCCTTCGCCCGAAGAAAAGGATGCCATTGTCGCTAAGAATGTTTCCACTGGTAATCAAGAGGAGATCAAACCTAATTCTGAATCCCCCGTATCCGGTCTTGTTTTTAAAACCACTGCCGACCCCTATGTGGGCAAGCTCAGCTATTTTCGGATTTATTCAGGTGTTATTTCCAGTAATTCCCAGGTTTGGAACGCCAACAAGAATAGCATGGAACGGATTGGTCAACTTTTTACCATGCTGGGCAAAAATCAACAGACAGTGCCACAGGTCACTGCCGGAGATATTGGGGCAGTGGCCAGGTTGAGTTTAACCACTACCGGGGATACTCTCTGTGCCCGCGAACATCCTGTGATACTCCCTGGTATCGAATTTCCCAAGGCGAATTTCAGCATGGCAATCCAGCCTCAGGAGAAAACCGATTTAGATAAGATGAGCACCGTTTTGCCCAGGATTTGTGAGGAGGACCCTTCTCTCCAAACACGTCGCGAAGCTGATACTAACGAGTTTATTATTTCCGGAGTTGGTGATAACCATCTGGAGATAGTCAGGGAGAAAATACGTCGCAAATTTGGAGTAGAGGTGAGATTAGATCTGCCAATGATTCCTTACAAAGAGACTATTACTATGTCAACCAAGGCAGAGTATAAACATAGGAAGCAGAGCGGAGGACACGGTCAATATGGGCATGTCTTACTAGAGTTGGAGCCTTTGCCTCGGGGTGGGGGATTTGAGTTTGCTAAGAAGATTGTCGGAGGAGCAATACCCCACAACTATATTCCCTCTGTGGAAAAGGGAGTCAATGAGGCCAAGCAGGAAGGAGTTCTAGCCGGATATCCTGTAGTTGATGTAAAAGTGAGCCTTTATGATGGTAGCTTCCATGCGGTAGATTCTTCAGACATTGCTTTTAAGATTGCGGGAGCACAGGCCTTAAAAAAGGGATTATCTCAGGGACAGCCGGTATTGGTTGAGCCTATAATGAACCTTACTATAACCGTGCCTGAGATGTATACCGGGGATATTACTAGCGATCTTAATACTAAGAGGGGACGCGTGCTTGGAATGAATCCCGCTAATGGCATCAATGTCATTGAAGCCCAGGCACCTTATGCAGAGCTGCTTCGTTATGCCCTAAATTTAAGGTCACTGACGCAAGGGCGCGGCAGCTTTGTTATGGGATTTGACCACTACGAAGAAGTGCCCGCTCATCTCAGTCAGAAAATCATCGCTGACAAGAAGAAGGCGGAGTAGCTAACAGTTATCAACTGAAAGCTCGTGCGCTATCTTGGTCAGCTAATAAGTCTGCTATCTCAGATTATCCTAGCCGGCTAATAATTCCTTTAGCTTGTTAGTAAGGGCTGGCACCACTTCTTCATATTTGCCCACCACTCCAAATTCCGCCTCCCTGAATATATTTGCCTCAGGGTCCTTATTGATGGCTATGATGTGCTTGGAGCCTGAACATCCAGCTGTGTGTTGGCTAGCACCTGAAATAGCTATAGCAATGTAGATATCGGGGGCAACAATTTTTCCAGTAAGGCCGATATGCAGCCCCTCTGGCACCCAGCCATTATCAGCAGGAGGGCGTGAGGCGCCTACCGCACCATGCAGCAAATCAGCTAGTGCTTTCAATATAGTCTGGAAGGGCTGGGGACCACCCATTCCCCTGCCTCCAGAGACAATCACAGGGGCATCCTCAAGCTTAATGCCGACCGCCTCTTCTTTAATAGTTTCTAATATCTTTGTTCTTACCTTTGACGCATCTATGTCAATCTTAGTGGGTATGACCTCTCCTTTCCTTGAGGCGTCACGCTCCAACGGTGACATTGCCTTGGTTCTAACAGTAACCATCTGAGGCATAGACTCGCTGGTGAATACAGCTTGAGCGTTGCCGCCGTAAACAGGACGCGTTTGCACCAACAGCTTTGTCCCGGGGTCTATGCGTAAGTCGAGACAATCTGTTGTCACGCTGGCACCTAATCTGAAGGCTAGGCGAGGAGCCAGGTCTCTACCTATGGACGTTTGTCCTATAAGTATCACGCGAGGAGAAATATCCTTGACCAATTTTTCCGCG
>JBGPRV010000144.1:0-3677 GCA_041489785.1 Dehalococcoidia bacterium
GGCACATGAGCCTAGAATTAAGGCTGTTTTCCAGCGAACTGCCTTCCTCTTATTATGCCCCCAGCTCCCACTTATGGCTGTCGGCAAAATCACCAGCAAACTTGTCCCGAAGGCTATTTTTATGGCAATATCTTGAGAGACGCCCATAGCCAGGATAAGCCAGTAGCTGACGGGAACCATGATGGACCCGCCACCAACTCCCAGCAATCCGCTGGCAAAACCAGCACCTGCTCCTACGGCCAGCAGTATAAAGATATGAATTGCTGTCAGCTTCTTTCCTTCCCCAGCTTGCCTTCCAGCCAGCCAGGTTTGACAACCGACCTTTCGTCTACTCCAGGAATATATGGCTTGATGTCTAAAAGGGGAGTGCCGTCTATGGCGTCCAGTCCTTTCACCTTAAGGATATTCTTTTCTCTGGCTACCAGCTCCACTACGGTCAATCCTAATGGGCAAGGTCTATGCGGTGACCTGGTGGTGAAGAGACCGTGTAAACTATCGTCCCAGGGCGTCTTAACCAACAGATGATATCCCTGGGACTTATGAAACCAATAAATAACGATAATATGGGAAAATCCCTCAATGTCTTTTAAGCCTTCCTCGAATTCCTCGAATACCTCTATCTGAGAAATCTCCTCACTTTTATAGCCTTGGTAAGGGGCTTTCCCCGTATTCTTGTAAGGAGAATGAATTATCCCGATGGGCTTCAATTCCAGGCTATGTTTTCTCATCATCCCTCAAGCCTTACTAACTATAGTATCCTGCAAAAATAGTTGTATTGTGTCATTGCGAGGAGCAGAGCGACGAAGCAATCTCTTTGAGATTGCCACGCCCCGACAAGTCGGGGCTCGCAATGACGAAAGAATTTTGTAACTGTTTACGCAAACGACTACTGGCTATCAATCCTTTGAATTATATCATTGGTTGCATAAAGCACAGCCTGAGCCAAGACTCTTGTCAACTTTCAGAACCGCTTACTTCAAATCCTAGCGACTTTTATAGCCTCTTTCCCCGGGTTCGTTCTTGAAAGCCAGGTAGTCCTTGATTGCTTCTTTAAGAGTATTAGCTGCCAGGAGAGCATTGTGGAAGCTATCTTCAGGGAGCCCTCCTAAGGCATCCAGTATATCTTGCTGAGTAATTTTCTGAGCCTCCAAAACGCTCTTCCCTTTAGCCAGCTCGGTGACCATGCTGCCTGAAGCAATAGCAGTCCCACAGCCGTCTGTCCAGAAAGAAGCATTCATAACCATGCCATCTCTCACCTTAAGGTATATTTCCATAGTGTTCCCATGGGGACCAGTTATCTTGCCCACTCCATCGGGGGCGGGAATTTCACCCAGATTTCTGGGGTTCAGAAAGTGGTCAATCGTTTTCTCCGAGTAGACCATTTTCATGTCCTCCATGATGGATTGCTCCAGTTCTTTGAACGGGTCATCAAATTCTCGTGCCATTTTGTCTACTCCAGTAGAAAAAGATTTCATAGGCCAGATCAGTCTGCCTGACCGCGTATAACTACTCTCCGTTCTTCCCATCTAGAGCTGCGACCACATTGGCAAAAAGTTCAGACACAGCATCTGAGCTATACATCTCAATTCTTCCTTCGTCACACAGCCTGGCTAACTCCGGGTCGAGGGGCAACTTCCCCAAAAGTGGAGCTCCGGAGGCCTTGGCCATTTCCTCCCCCTTGCTCCTACCGAAAACTTCCAGCTTCTTACCCGTCTCGGGCAATACAAGATAGCTCATGTTCTCCACTACTCCCAGAACTCGAACATTCATCTTTTGTGCCATCCTCACTGCCTTCTTGACTATCATCTCGGTCAACTCCTGAGGGGTAAAAACATCGATTACCCCTGTGATAGGTATTGTCTGCAGCACCGTCAACGGGGCATCTCCAGTACCCGGGGGCAGGTCTATGATGAGGCAGTCCAGCTTGCCCCAAAGAACTTCCTCCCAGAATTGCGTGATAGCTTTAGACAAGAGGGGACCTCTCCAGATAACCGCTTCGTCTTCACTAGGCAAAAGCAGGTTCATGGACATAATTTCGATTCCCGACCTCGATAATATGGGCAAAATACCTGTCTCGCTACCGCTGGGGCGAGCATTTAAACCGAACATCTTAGGAATACTGGGGCCAGTGATATCTGCGTCCAATATGCCTATGTCCTTTCCCTCCCGAGCAAAAGAGGTAGCTAATAAACTAGCTACCAGAGATTTGCCGACTCCCCCTTTACCACTCATGACCGCTATTATTTTCTCAATTTGATTAAGTTCTTTGGGTCTGGCTTCGACAAGGTCGACAGTTACCTCTTCCACCCGGGAAAGCTTGCTAACCGCTGCCGTTGCTTGGTCCTTCAGCAACTTATGATATTGGGCAGGGATGGCAGTCGAAGCCAAAGTCACTTTCGCCTTGCCTTCGTTAAGCTCCGCACTTCGGACCAGGTTCATCTGTACTAGGCTCCGCATTATCCCGGGGACCAGCACTTTGTTCAGTGCTTTTTGTAATTTTGCCTCGATTTGATTCACCAAATTACCTCCTGATGATAATTTGTTTGGATTCACCGGCGGCTTGTTTCCTGTGAAGGTCTCTCCCTTACCCTCTGCTTTCCATGTTGCTCTTCTTGCCTCAACAAGGAATATATTTCCTCTACCTGCCTCTTTGTCTCTTCAGGGGGACCATCATTATTAATAACAAAATCGGCGGCTTTGATTTTTTCCTCGAGAGGAAGTTGGAATTTTATCCTGTTGCGTGCATCCTTCCGACTCATTCCCTTTTCTTCTAGTCGTCTTAATTGAGTTTGTTCACTGGCAGAAACAACGACTACTTTATCCACAAATATATGACGCGCGACTTCAAGTAGTAATGGGATGTCCTTAATAATTAGAGCATCAGGGTCAAGGCTCTTGATCTTATTTGTAATTCTTTCGTCGTCCTTAAATACATAGGGATGAACTATCTGATTTAGTTTTTCTACCTTCTCCTTGTCGGAAAATGCCATATCGGCCAGTTTCTGCCGATTGATGGTGAGGTCATCATTCAAAATACCTTTCCCAAAATACTCTACTATTTCTTTCCAAGCCTTTAAGTGAGGACGAGTTACTTTCCGAGCCAGCTCATCCCAATCAATTATATAAGCCCCCATCTCTTTAAAAAAATTGGTTACCGTGCTTTTGCCCGTGCCTACACTGCCTGTCAGACCAACAATAATCATTTGTTACTTTCCCTCAGTTTCTGCATGAAGAAATGGATTCCTTCATGCCTCTCCTATCTTTCGGGCGTTCCTTTTCCTCGGATTAAAGCTACAGCCTGGGCGGCCATTCCTTCTCCTCTGCCGATGAAGCCCAAACCGTTGGTAGTGGTGGCTTTGATTGTCACCTGTGTTGAATCTACACCTAAAGCCTGGCCAATGCGTTTTTTCATTGCAGGGACGAAGGGTGAGAGCTTGGGGTTTTGAGCCATGATAGTAACATCAATGTTGACTACTCTGAGTCCTTTAGCTTTGAGCAGTTCGGTGGTCTTGCTTAACAAAATCAAGCTTGAAATATCTTTATATTCCGGTTCTTGAGAAGGGAATAAGGTGCCAATGTCGCCCAGATCAGCAGCACCGCATAAAGCATCTATTATGGCATGGATTGCCACATCAGCGTCGCTCCAACCCGACAAGCCTTTGTCATAAGAGATGTCA
>JBGPRV010000145.1:0-3662 GCA_041489785.1 Dehalococcoidia bacterium
AGTCAGCCTTCAGCTCTACAGCTTCGCTATTTGCAGACATTGTCAGTCATTGCCACAGAGAGAAGCAACATCATCGTGTTCCCCTTGCCCATGGATCTAATTCCCCTTTTGGGCAAGGTTAGTGGGTCAGAGAAAAGTAAATAGTGTGACATAACCCGTGTCAATAGCACATAGCGAGAGCGCTTAGTAATGTCATTCTGGAAGTCCAAATGAAGTTGGATGACGAAGAATGTCTGGACATTATCCTGAGCTATGCGAAGAGCTCAGAATGACAAAAAATAATGCCCGGACCCGAGAGACTCCAGTGGGCAAATTTTCTTAACTCAGGGGGTAGCTATGGCCAATAAAACTAAGCAGGAATGGCGTGAAATTACATTGGCTCCGGCTTTAAAGCGTGCCGCCGAGCGCCAGGAGAAGTTTGAAACCAGCTCTGGCGTGGAGATTGACACTGTTTACACACCGGAGGACTTGTCAGATTTTGACTACGTTCGAGATTTAGGCTACCCCGGAGAATATCCCTTTACCCGGGGTGTCCAATCAAATATGTATCGGGGGAGAATATGGACAATACGCCAGTACGCTGGCTTTGGTACTGCTGAGGAAACTAACCAGAGGTACCTCTATCTCTTAGAGCAAGGGCAGACTGGCCTGAGCATAGCCTTCGACCTGCCCACACAAATTGGTTATGACTCTGACCATCCCTTAGCTAGAGGCGAGGTGGGCAAGGTTGGTGTTGCCATAGACAGTCTCCGGGATATGGAGACTCTGTTCCAGGATATACCTCTGGATAAGGTAAGCACTTCCATGACCATAAATGCTACTGCCCCGATTCTTCTTGCCATGTATATTGCCCTGGGCAAGAAACAAGGAGTTGAGCCCACTGAATTAAACGGCACTACTCAAAATGACATACTCAAGGAGTACATTGCCCGGGGCACTCACATCTTCCCACCCCATCCTTCCATGCAATTGACCACTGATATCTTTGCCTATTGCGCCAAGCAAGTCCCTCGCTGGAATACCATCAGTATCAGTGGTTACCATATACGAGAAGCTGGTTCCACCGCGGCTCAAGAAATTGGCTTCACCCTGGCTAACGGTATTGCTTATGTTCAGGCAGCTATTGATGCTGGGCTTGATGTAGATACATTCGCTCCCAGGCTATCATTCTTCTTCAATAGCCATATCAACTTTTTTGAGGAGATTGCCAAATTTAGGGCAGCACGACGCCTCTGGGCGAAGATTATGAGAGAGAGGTTCGGGGCTAAAGATTCACGTTCCTGGATGCTTCGTTTCCACACTCAAACTGCGGGATGCAGTCTCACTGCGCCGCAGCCACATAATAATATTGTGCGGACAGCCATAGAAGCCCTGGCGGCAACCTTAGGAGGTACTCAATCGCTGCACACTAACTCTTTCGACGAAGCTTATGCTCCGCCTTCTGAAGAAGCAGTGACCATAGCTGTGCGGACTCAGCAAATACTAGCTTATGAAAATGGCATTGCTGATGTTGTTGATCCCCTTGGTGGCTCTTACTACATAGAGCATCTAACCGACAGCTTAGAAAAGGAAGCCGGTGAGTATATCACCAAAATTGATAACCTTGGTGGTGCCGTAGCTGCCATAGAGCAAGGATATCAGCAGAGGGAAATTCAGGACTCCTCTTACCGCTACCAGAAAGAAATTGAAGGCGGTAAACGTACCGTGGTAGGGGTAAACAAATTCGTCTCTCCCTATCCTAAAATAGTGGGGCTGCTGCGAGTCAAGCCCGAAGTGGAAAAAAGACAGAAGGAGAGGACTGCCCAAGTTAGGAAAGACAGGAACAACAGCAATGTCCACAAGGCGCTTAAGCGATTGGAAGATGTCGCCCGAAGCAAGGATAATACCATGCCCGCCTTTCTAGAATGTGTGGAGGCTTACGCCACCGTGGGTGAGATATGTGATGTACTACGCAAGCTTTTTTCTACCCAAAAGGAATTCCTGGTTTTTTGAGAGGCAGCTTTCAAGATTTATGATACTAGCTTTAAAGGAGGTGAAATGGCCAAAAAAGTTGACCACATCGGTATTTTAGTTAGCAACCTCGATGAAGCGATAAAGCTTTATAAGGATTGTTTCGGCGCTGAGGTTGACAAGATTGAAACCCTCTCGGAGCGAGGAGTAAAGGCAGCCATCCTTTCCTTAGACCAGGGCGCCAATCTGGAACTTTTAGAACCACTTCCCGGCAGTAATATGGCTAATGTCTTAGAGAAAAGAGGAGAGGGCCTTCACCATATAACGTTTGAAGTTGACGATGTAGATAAGGAGCTTAGCCGCCTCTCCAAAAGGGGAATAGAATTAATTGATAAGAAGTCTCGCCCTGGCTTAGAGGGCATAGTAGCTTTCATTCACCCCAAAGCGCTTAGAGGGGTGCTTGTTGAGCTTTGTCAGAAAATCTAGAGAGGGAGCAGACTATGAACAAAAGTAGGATTCGTGTTCTGCTAGCCAAGCCTGGTTTAGATGGGCATGACCGGGGTGCTAAAGTGGTAGCTAGAGCTTTGCGGGATGCCGGCATGGAGGTAATCTATACTGGTATCCGACAAACTCCCGAGATGATTGTCGAGGCAGCTATCCAGGAAGATGTAGCTGTTGTGGGGTTGAGCATCCTGTCGGGAGCTCATTTAGAGCTCTTTCCACCAATCATAGAAGGATTAAGGAAGAAAGGAAGAGAAGATGCTTTGGTTATCGCTGGTGGCATAATACCCGAGGATGATATTCCCACCTTACAACAAATGGGCATAAAAGCTGTTTTTGGCCCGGGCACTTCCACAGAGGACATCATCAGCTTCATCCAGAAGGAAATAACCCAGCACTCAGCGTGCTGAGTGCTGGGCAATACCAATAAGGTCAGTGAGATTCTCCACCCCATTGTCCAGCATAAAATGCTCTATTCCCTCCAGTATAGTAAGCCAGATATCAGGACTAGTCAGGCTGGCTGTGCCAATTTGTATGGCCGTAGCCCCAGCCATAATAAACTCCAGGGCATCCTCAGCACAAGCAATGCCACCGCATCCTATCACAGGGATACGGACCACTCTGGCTGCCTCGAATACCATATAAAGAGCCACAGGCTTGATAACAGGACCAGAAAGTCCGCCTGTAATATTCCCCAGGCAAGGCTTTCTCTGATCTATGTCAATTGCCATGCCCTTCAGTGTGTTAATCAGGGATATGGCATCAGCTCCAGCTTCTTCCACGGCTAAAGCGATTTCCTTAATATCGGTTACATTGGGGCTCAACTTAACGATAACCGGTAAGGTGGTGACAGCTTTAACTGCTGAAGTTACCCGAGCGGCAAGCTTTGGATCGACACCAAATTCCATCCCACCTGCGGAAACATTGGGGCAGCTAATATTTAGCTCAATGCCGCTGACGCCGGGCACGCCTTCTAACTTGCTGGTCACAGCCACATATTCGTCTATTGTTTCCCCGGCAACATTAACAATAACCGGAACCCGCCATTTTGCCCACACAGGAGCTTTTTCTTCAACCAGGGCGTCAACACCGATATTTTCCAAGCCTACCGAATTAAGCAGACCACCAGCGGTTTCCACCAGTCGTGGTTGGGCATTACCCTTTTTGGGCATAAGGGTCGTCCCTTTACAGACAACGGCTCCCAACTTTTG
>JBGPRV010000146.1:0-3656 GCA_041489785.1 Dehalococcoidia bacterium
CCTTTCGCTATCTCCGGTAGACTTAGCCCACTCCTTAGTTGCTGAGAGGTAACCGATAACCGCCTCAAACCACACATAGATACGCTTGTTGTCAAAGCCTTCAACTGGCACCGTAATTCCCCAGTCTATATCGCGGGTGATTGCTCTATCCTTCAATCCTTCATCCAAGAATTTCCACGTGGTGCTAACCACATGATGTCGCCAACCGGTCTGTCCTTTTATCCAGCCGGTCAACTGGTCCTGAAAGGAAGAAAGACGCAGAAAGAAATGCTCCGACGACTCAAAACGAGGCGGACCAGAACAAAGGTAACAGCGAAGATCCTTAAGCTCCCATGGATTCAAAGGCTTACCACACCCATCACATTCATCACCTCTCGCTTTCGTGAAGCCACAGTAAGGACAAGTACCTTCCAAATAGCGGTCGGGAAGGGACCTCTGGCACTTAGGACAATAAGCTTGGAGCATCTTGTCTTTGTAAATATAGCCCCTATTGAGCAAAGCGAGGAATATATCATGAGTAACTTGAGTGTGATTTGGAGTGCCAGTGGTGGTAAATAAGTCGAAAGAGATGCCCAGTTTTTTCCAGCAGTCAATGAATTGTTGATGGTATTTAGCTACCACTTCTTGTGGCGTGGTAGATTCTTGTTCAGCACGAATTGTAATCGGCGCTCCGTGCTGGTCGCTACCGGAAATCATCAGCACTTTATCGCCCTTAAGACGGTGATACCGGGCAAAAATATCGGCTGGCAGATAAGCACCAGCAATATGTCCTAAATGTAGAGGACCATTGGCATAAGGCCAAGCCACACCGATAAAAATGCGCTCGCTCAAATTATTCCCCCAAAAGTTACCCTATTGTAAATCATTAATTCACCCCAAGAAAATCTTATGCTTTTCTTGGGGACCCCGTTAATTTAAAACCAAGTTTACTGGGATCCCCAAAAAGTCGCAAGACTTTTTGGGGTTAGATTAATTGCCCCATGTCATTGCCATGAACCGGAGCTCTCAGATGATGCTTACCAAGGTTTATTTCTTGGGGAGAAAGGTGATTATTTGCTTTCCTTTTTCTGTTCCGTATGAGATATAACCACGACTCAAACAGCAATCAACACAAAGACGTTGCTTTTCATCTCCTTCCCCGTTGATTAAAAGATAGCGTTCTCCATATTTAATAGGACGCTGACAACCACCACACTCCAACTTTGCTATAGCAATACAACCACGGCGCATTTTAGCTCCTTTCTTGAAATTTCAACCATGCTCGAGTCTTACCTTCAATAACGAGACTGAACTCCCCTCTTGGTTCGACAAAATGCTCCCTAGCCTGGCTCACTCTGCCCCGGAAAATTTCTTCGTGGACTTTGGTAAGCTCCCGGCATACGGATAATCTTCTATCTCCTAGAATTTCTTCAATATCATTCAATGCATCTCCAAGGCGATGAGGTGTCTCGAAAGCCACTATAGTTCTGGGCTCATCGACTATTGAGCTGAGAAAACGCTGCCTTTGTCCCTTACGGCGGGGCAAAAACCCAACGTAAAGGAATTGGTCGGTCGGCAACCCGGAAACCACTAACGCGGTAATCACCGCTGAAGCACCAGGAATCGGTACCACAGAAATCCCGCCCTCAATGGCAGCAATAATAAGCTCATAACCAGGATCACTTAGCCCAGGCATGCCAGCTTCCGAAACTAGAGCCAAGTCTTCTTTTTCGAGATAATCCAATAAATAATCAAGTTTAGCTCTTTTACTATGCTCATGATAACTAGTCAACGAAGTTTTTATATTATAGGAATTAAGCAAGCGGCGCGTTTTACGGGTATCCTCAGCAGCAATAAGTTTCACCTCTCGCAGAAGGCGTAAGGCACGCAGGGAAATATCTTCCAGATTGCCAATAGGAGTAGCAATGACATAAAGAACAGGCATGACCTAGAATTATACTTAATAGCTGTAATTTTATCTACATCTTTCCTTGACTTTAGACTGCCATCCTTGTATAGTTTGTGGCAATTTCTATCAAGTAAAGAAAAAAATGCCTCACTTCAAATTCAAAGAGATTGAACGTGCTTACGGATTTGATGAAGTTGCACTTGTCCCCGGAGATGTAACCATTAATCCTGACCAAACCAACATAGACTTTACCGTAAGAGATTACACTTTGTCCATCCCCATTCTAGCCTCAGCTATGGATGCCATTGTTGACACCGCCTTTGCTATTAAATTTAGCAAGCTTGGCGGGCTAGCTGTCCTTAATCTAGAAGGTATACAGACAAGGTACGAGAACACCGATGAGGTCTTAAACCAAATTGCCCAAACTCCTGAGAAAGAGGTTACTTCCCTACTTCAAAAAATTTACTCTAAGCCTATCAAGGAAAAGCTTATTAGCCAACGCATTGGAGCAATAAAACAGGCTGGGGCCATCTGTGCCGTATCTGTAACTCCAGCCAACACTAAACGGTTGACTCCCATAGCTAAAGATGCCGGGATGGATATACTCGTGGTGCAATCTACCGTCACCACAGCCAGGCATATCTCTAAGAGCTATCGGGGACTTATCCTGCCTGAGCTATGCCAGCAAATGTCCTTGCCTATCATAGTGGGCAATTGTTGCAGCTATAGCGCGGCATTAGAACTAATGAGGACAGGAGTCGATGGCATCCTGGTTGGAGTGGGTCCTGGGGCTGCTTGTACCACTCGGGAAGTCATCGGTGTTGGAGTTCCTCAGATAAGTGCTACTCTTTATTGTGCCGCTGCCAGAGAAGCATATCTCAAAGAAAGTGGTAAATACGTAGCAGTGATAACAGATGGAGGTATTCGCACTGGTGGTGATTTATGTAAAGCATTCGCCGCCGGTGCCGACGCTGTAATGATTGGCTCGCCTTTAGCTCAAGCGACAGAAGCGCCAGGAAAAGGCTATCACTGGGGCATGTCTCATTCTCATCCAGCATTGCCTAGAGGGACACGTATTAGAGTCGGCACTACCGCCTCATTAGAGCAAATTCTCTTCGGTCCTACCTCCGTCACCAACGGCACTCAAAACTTAGTTGGCGCTCTACGCACTGGCATGGGAGTATGCAGCGCTCGAACCATCAAAGAAATGCATAAAGCTAAGATGGTTATTGCACCATCTATAAAGACTGAAGGGAAATACTTTCAGGCAACCCAGAATGTCCCTTGAGTTTAGAGAAACGCAGAAAAGCAAAACCAGACCCCAAAGCCAGCTAGAATCAAAGCGCAAACGCTAAACACAATCCTTTGTACCTTCTGTGTCCACCATCGCCTTGACTCAAATGTACTCACCGAGAGAAATTCACTCCAGGCCAAATCACAAGGCAAATGCACCAGAGTAAACAAAATAATGCCGACAAGCCCGAACTTAGCAGCACCGGTTACTAGAATTGCACCCGCAGTCGCCCACCATATGTAAAAGGCGGGGTTAGTCCCCGTAATCACAATGCCTGTTACTAAAGAGCTAGCTGGTAGACCACCCACAGCACCAGGCGCATCACCAGTAACCCGAAACATCCGAAAACCAAGGTAGAGCAGCATCAAGCCACCGGCAAGATATATACCTTTTTCCACATGAGGAGAATCGATGAAATGCCCGAGTCCAAAATAAATTACAGCTATGAGTGGTATCTCGATAACAGCATGACCC
>JBGPRV010000147.1:0-3569 GCA_041489785.1 Dehalococcoidia bacterium
AAGAAGTGAATATAGGCGTTCTTGGTGGTACATTTGACCCTATCCATATAGGTCACCTTGTTGTCGCTGAGGAAGCAAGAATAAAGTTTGGATTGAGGGAAGTTCTTTTCGTGCCTGCTGGACAGCCATGGCTTAAGCTAGGCCGTAATATTACCCTGGCAGTCCACAGGGTAGAGATGGTGCGCTGTGCCATAGCTGACAACCCTCATTTTAAGCTTTGTACTCTCGAGGTAGAGCGCCCCGGTCCTTCTTACACCGTGGATACCCTGACAATGCTACGAAAGCAGCTAGGCAGTGAAGCAAGTTTTTTCTTCATCCTTGGGCGTGATACCTTAGCCGAGTTGCCTTTGTGGAAAGAACCGGAGAAATTAGTTCAATTATGCAGGCTAGTGGTTGCCCCGAGATTAGGCTCAAAAGACTTGAAGCACTTAGAAACAGCAATACCCGGGCTGCTGGACAAAGTTATTCAGCTTGATATGCCTGTAATCGGGATTAGCTCCTCAGGAATTCGCCAGCGTATAGCGCAAGGGCTGCCCATTCGTTACTTGGTGCCCGCTGAGGTAGAAAAATATATAACAGAACACAAGATATATCCGACATCTGCCGGCTAACGCCGCGCTTCAGCCGCCGCCCCGTCCGGTCGGAGTGCAGCGCTTTGTTAGAAGCAGGACTACTAGACTCTAGCAAGCTTCTTCTCCAGTTTCCTACCATGACATGCTTTGTATTTTTTCCTGCTATTACATGGGCATAGACTGTTGCGGTTTAGACCAGCTTCGAGCATCTGAAGCGTCAATAACTTCGTCTCTTGCAACCACTGATGCAATTGAGCTTCGGACGATTCAAAAGAGATTGCAAACTGATGGGCTTTATCACCCTTATTTTGAATCCGAAATATCGCGTCACATATGCCGATAAAATCTCGCGTTATTGGGTTGTCGGAAAGTGGGACACGAATATTGTTAACCTGTTTTCCCTCGTATCTCATACTGGGATCGGGCAAGAATAGTATCTTCTCAACCTTGAACGGCTTGGGGGTTACGTCCAATAGCTCATTTTCTGGGCTGAGCCAAACCGCGTGAAATTCAGCTTCAAGCAAAACACCAGGCCATTCCCAAAGTTGCCATCCATAGTGGACTTTTCCACCGCATTCTTGTACTTTCCTGTCGATGGCTGGAAAACACTCATTAACCTGAGCATACGACTCTGGACTATGCTTTACATACATAGGCTCCTGTGAAGCACATATCGAGCCACACAAACTAAGTATCGGTTCTGAGATTGTTGACGGTGTGCCTGTCGCATTAGTCATCTGACGCTCATCCGCGGCTTCTAATTAGTAACTATGCGGAAAGAATTCCGCATATCCCATTATTTATTTCCATTATTGAGATTCCCTAGCGAATTCTCCCCATATCACGTAACTACTTGGGTTCGGGGGAGCCCAACGGCTAAATATCGAGGTTTCTGACGCTTTGAGCATGGGCCTGGATGAATCTTTTGCGAGGCAAAACTTCGTCGCCCATTAGCATACGAAAAGCCTGGTCTGCGGCTATGGCATCCACTACCTCTACTTTGAGCAGGGTTCTGTTAGCGGGGTTCATGGTTGTCTCCCACAATTGTACGGGAGTCATCTCCCCCAGCCCTTTGTATCTCTGAATCTCTATTTTGTCTTGTTTCAGCTCCTTAATTCGTTTCTCCTTTTCCTGTTCGGAGTAAAGCCAGGACTCTTGTTTACCGGACTTGATGCGGTAAAGGGGTGGTTGAGCAATGTAGAGATAGCCCTGGTTAATTAACTCTGTCATATGGCGGTAAAAGAAGGTGAGGAGCAAAGTGCGAATATGCGAGCCATCAACATCGGCATCGGTCATGATGATTATTCTGTGGTAGCGAAGTTTAGAGCTGTCAAATTGTTCGTCAGCGCTGGCTTTTAACGCTGTGACAATGGCCCTGAGCTCTTCATGTTCCAGAATCTTATCTTTGGCAGCCTTTTCTACATTTAGTATTTTGCCTCTCAGAGGGAGAATGGCTTGAAAGCGGCGGTCTCGCCCTTGTTTAGCTGAGCCGCCGGCTGAATCACCTTCAACCAGGTAAATCTCGCATTTTGCGGGCTCTTTCTCGGAACAATCGGCTAGCTTCCCGGGCAGAGTTGATGTTTCGAATCCGGTCCTCTTTAAAACAAGGTCGCGAGCTTTGCGCGCCGCCTCTCTAGCTTTGGCGGAGATGAGGCACTTCTCTATAATGGCCTTGGCCTCGTTGGGGTGTTGCTCGAGGTAGAGGGACAGGCTATTTGCTACGGCAGATTCAACCTGACTTTTTACTTCGGGATTTCCCAGCCTGGCCTTGGTTTGTCCCTCAAATTGGGGCTGGGGTAGCTTTACACTGATGATGGCCACTGCCCCTTCGCGCACATCCTCCCCGGTTAAGTTGGGGTCAGTATCCTTTAAAATTTTCGTATTCCGGGCATAATCGTTGAAAACTCGGGTTAATGCTGAGCGGAAGCCGGTAAGGTGGCTGCCTCCGTCTCTAGTATTGACACAGTTAGCGAAGGAGATAGTGGATTCGGTGAAGCTATCGTTATATTGTAGAGCTGCTTCTATTACGGTGCTATCTATCATGGTTGAGATATAAATAGGGTAAGGGTGAATAACCGCTCTATTTCTATTGAGTCGGCGAATGAAACTAGCTATTCCCCCATCGAAGTAGAACGCTTTCTCTTGATTGGCTCTCTCGTCTTTAAAAACTATTTCTACCCCTTTATTCAGGTAAGCCAGTTCCCTTAATCGCTGGCAGGCCAGGTCGAAATCGTAGTCAATGCCCTCGAAGATTTCCTTATCAGCGAGGAAGGAAATTGAAGTACCTGTGTCCTGGGCGTCGCCGACAATTTCTATGTCGCCTTGGGGAACTCCTCGGTGATATTCTTGGCAGTAGATTTTTCCTTGGCGTTTAACCTCAGCTTTAAGCCAGGAAGATAAGGCATTTACTACCGAAGCACCAACGCCGTGAAGACCACTGGATACACCATAGACATGATTGCTAAACTTGGCTCCAGCGTGCAGGCGAGTCAAGACTGCTTCCAAGGCTGTGATATCTTGTCCCGGGATAGTTTCCGTAGGGATACCTCGTCCATTATCAATTACAGTGACGCTATTATCCGGATGGATTGTTATTTCAATTCGGTCACAGCAGCCGGCCATGGCTTCGTCTATGCTGTTATACACTATCTCGTAGAGGATTTGGTGTAATCCGTGTCTATCGGTGCCGCCAATATACATTCCCGGTCGTAAGCGTACGGCCTTGATTTCATCTAAAATCTGGATATCTTTGGCGGTATATTCCGAGCTTGCGTGGTTATTTATGTCATTTTGAGGCATAGGTAATTTATTCCCGAGTACATTTGCTGAAGTGCGAGATTAGATTAAGAGAGGAAAAATTTAGGCTTCCCTCAGAGGTCAATAGCATAGTATATTATATCATATTTTGAGCTGTTTAAGAATCCCGGCTATTTCAGCTAGCGGAATGGTTTTCTGTTCTCCGCTTCTCATGTCCCGCAACATCACATTTCGCTTGCT
>JBGPRV010000148.1:0-3559 GCA_041489785.1 Dehalococcoidia bacterium
GATGGTTATCCTCCGGAGGAAGGTCGCTATGTGAGGGGCAATGATTATTCTCCGGTAGCAGTGTGTGTAACTCTAGATACCTTTGACTTTGCCATACCTTCGGAACTAAATGAGCTGGTAATGACTGGTACAGATTCCGGTGCTGCCCTTTCAGGTATGCTTCAAACAGAGAACATAGGATTGGAGAAGATGATTTGTAATATCGTGGCCAACCCGAACATACGATATATCGTACTGTGTGGAAGGGAGTCCCCGGGACACTTGCCCGGCGAATCGCTCCTGGCACTTAAGCAAAACGGAGTCACTGAGACGAAGCAAATTATCGGCACAAAAGCTCCCACCCCACACCTCTATAATATTCCACTCGAGCTAATAGAAAGATTTAGAAACCAGATCATAAGCGTCATCAACCTACTATGCCAACCTGGAGAAAGGGATACCAGTGTACCCGGACTTAACCCAAAGGTGCTGGAAAAGGCGGTGTGGAGCTGTTACCAGGAGGAGCCAGTCCTATTTATGGGCTATACCCTTTATGACATAGGGGCATATCCTGAGCCAGCGATATGCCATAAGATTGCATCAAAGTTGAGTCAGCCGCAGCAGGATATTCTGCAGCCAGGCAAATCAAAGCTGGATACAGGGTTTATGCTCCTCAAATTCTTACCCAAGACAAATTGCAGGAAGTGCGGCAAGCGAACTTGCCTTGCCTTCGCTATCGAGCTGGCAAAGGGCAAGTGTCGCCTTGAAGAATGCCCTATTTTGGATCAACCAGAGTTTGCCGCCGACCGACAGGCTTTAGCTAAACTTCTGGAATAAAGACGCAGGTGATAAATGTCCCAGGAAAAACAGAGAGGAAGCTTGGAGTTTGGGTTGTATTGCGTGTAGCAGCGACCTGTCTCGATGTAGTATTCTAGGTGGCTGCACGGGGATAGAGCCACCCGCTAATGATGACCAAGACCGTTGTCGTCATAACTAACACGCCAAAATCAAGCGGCAGACCAAACGAGCTGCTCCCGCCACTCAGCATGAGAGCGCGTAGCGCGTCTACCTGATAAGTCAGCGGATTGATGTGGGCGATTACCTTCAACCAGTCGGGCATTATCGAAATAGGATAGAGTGCATTGCTGGCGAAGAAAAATGGCATGGTCAAGACCTGACCAATGCCCATAAAACGTTCACGTGTTTTCACCAGGAACGCAATCACCAGGGAGAACGCAGTGAATGTCGCAGCCCCCAGAACAATGATTATCAATACCCCGATCAAAGACAGTGGATTCCAGTTTATGTTGACATGCAAGAGCAGCGCCAGCACATAGACTACGATGGCCTGTGAAAATGCGCGAACGCCTCCGGCCAGTGCCTTACCCAGCGAGAGAGCTACCCGGGGAGTTGGGCTGGCCACGAACTTGTGGATGATTCCTAAGTCCCGTTCCCAGATAATCGTCATACCACTGAAGATGGCAATAAAGAGCACGCTCTGGGCCAGAACACCAGGAGTCATGAAATCGAGATAACTCAGGTCTCCAGTAGGAATCACGTGTGTACGGGTAAACACCTGCCCAAATACCAGCAGCCATAATGCTGGCTGCACTGCTCGAAAGGCCAATTCAGTAGGGTCATGCCGCATTTTGCGGGCCTCCATCTCAGCGATGGCTAATGTCTTGCGAATAAAGCTGGTCACTATAGCTACGGGATTTGTTCGCTTCAACGCCTGCTCAGCCGAGTCGTTGAGCTGTCCGCCTTGTTCTGGATGTCTCACGGTAGCTTCCTCCTGATTCTAGTACGTCGCCCGTAAAATGAATGAACACGTCGTCCAATGTGGCATTATCCACACCAATAGATGCCTTCAGTTCAGCTGGCGCTCCCAAGGCCACAAGCTTCCCATGATGCATGATTGCTACACGGCTGCACAATCTGTCCGCTTCTTCCATGAGGTGTGTGGTCAAGAATATGGTTGTACCATATTCAACACGCAGCTTGTTGATGTGCTCCCATAGCGCTTTGCGAGCCAAGGGGTCCAGCCCTACCGTCGGCTCATCCAGGAAAAGGACCCTGGGACGATGGAGGATAGACTGGATGATTTCCAGCCGACGGATCATGCCACCGGAGTAAGTGCGCACGAGCTTGTTGGCAACCTCTTGTAGACCCATGAAGGATAGCGCTTCCGTCATTCGCGATTTACGCTCCGCTCGCGGGATGTCGTAAAGCTTGGCGAAAACCATAAGGTTCTCGTAGCCCGTCAGCGTGCTATCTGCTGAGAGCAATTGAGGCACGTATCCAATGATACGCCGCACATCAACACCATTTTTAGTGATGCTGAAGCCAGCAATTCTCGCTTCTCCAGAGGTTGGCCGCAACAGAGTAGTCAGCATCTTGATAACGGTAGTCTTGCCGGCACCGTTGGGGCCCAGCAATCCAAACACCTCGCCAAGCTGTACTGAAACAGTCAGGCTATCCACAGCAGTTAGTTCTCCAAAGCGGCGAGTGAGCTCAACAGTTTCTATGATTGCCATTTGCTTAAATCTGCCTTCTGCAAGCTAGCAGCGTCCAGATAATGGATTCCGTGTAATCCTCTAATCATCCTGCCTCGGGCACGACCCCGGGAGATGCAAATTCCCAGTATAACCATCCTCAAAAATAATTACAACAGAAAGAATGCCCCACCTTAGACCAGCCTGAATTTGCCAGTGACCGGCAGGCTTTAGCTAAGTTTAATAAGAGTGTGTATAATACAAACTACCGTTCAATGGCTAAAATAATTGCCGTCTGCAAGAGTGAAGAGAAGGGTACCAGAAAGAAAGCTGTGGCCGAAGGTATCCTTAAAGAGGACTACGGTCTTGTTGGGGATGCCCACGCTGACTGCTGTACCCATCGGCAGGTGAGTTTGCTGGCGATGGAAAGTATCGATAAGATGAGAAGACTGGGCTTCGAGGTAGGTCCCGGTGATTTTGCGGAAAATCTCACTACCCAAGGGGTGGAACTCATGTCTCTGCCTGTAGGCACAAAAATCTCTGTTGGAAAGGATGTCCTCCTTGAGGTCACTCAGATTGGTAAGGAATGTCATAGCGGTTGCGCTATCTACCAGGAGATAGGCAAATGCATCATGCCCAGGGAAGGGATATTTGCCAGGGTGACTCACGGCGGTTGTGTCAGGGCTGGAGACCAGATAAAGATAGGAAAAGTGGATAAGGAGACAGAGACGTTTCCTATATTGAAGTTTACCGAAAAGGGTAGCAGCAGCACTGAGGATATAGTGGCTAAAGAGTTTCCCCTCATTATCATCTTAAATAACCACGAGCTGGTAACCTTGCTCTGTTCCCCTGCGAATTTAAAGTATTTGGCGGTCGGGTTTCTTTTCTCCGAGGGATTCCTTAAGAGTAAAGACGAGATAAAAAAAATAATGGTTGATGACCGGCGAGGCGTGGTGTGGGTGGAAACGGAAAAGGGTGAGGAGCCTGCCGATGAAGTTTTGTTTGAGAGGTTCATCACTTCAGGATGCGGGAGGGGGACCTCTTTCTACAGCGCCGCTGATGCTCAAGGTCAGGTGAAAGTCGAATCC
>JBGPRV010000149.1:0-3549 GCA_041489785.1 Dehalococcoidia bacterium
AACAACCATCATCGGCTGGACATTGGCGGCGTTACTTAGGAAGCCGGTGACCGCCTGCAACAGCCGGTATCTTTCCTCTTCAGGGTCTTTCTGGGGTCGGAGTTTAATCTTGAGCCGTTCCCTTATCTCAGAGATGATGCGGGCCACATCAGCGGCGCCGGTGCCCAGCTCTTCCCGCAGGTCTTTGACCTCGCGGCTGAGCACATAGGAGCGCAGCGCCTCGACGAAGGCCAGGTAGGGCAGCGACAGCGAGCCTTTCTCGTAGCAATGGCCGACCAGCGTCCGCCCGCCGCGCAGGGTGACATAGGTTGATAGCTGTTCACATAAGGCGGTCTTGCCGATGCCCGGCTCGCCCATCACCATCATCAGGGCACCCTGCCCCGACATAGCCCCGTCGAAGGCCGACTTAAGCTGTTTTAACTCTGGCTCGCGACCAACAAATACCCTTCGGTAGAGGGGATTTTCAGCGGGGGCTTCCCACGATGGCTCTTTTATCTTACCTGCCTCGATTGTTTCCAGGGCCTGGAACACAACCGCGGCCGACTCCGGTCGTTTCTCAGGGTCTTTCTCCAGTAACTGCAGAATGAGCGTCTCCAGAGCCGGGGGCAGGTCGGCCCGGTGCCAGGTGGGTGATACCGGCGGCGTATTGATATGTTGACCAATGATGGCTACCGAATCATCCCCCACGAAGGGCGGACGTCCAGTCACCATCTCATAGAGCATTGCCCCTAGGGAATAGAGGTCGGCTTTGGCGGTCACTTTTCCGCCCATGGCCTGCTCCGGCGGCATATAGGTCACCGTACCCACCATCATGCCGGATTGGGTCAGGCGGGGGAGGTCAACCGCCACCGCCAGACCGAAGTCACCTATCTTGGCTGTGCCATCAGCACTGAGCCAGACATTGCCGGGTTTTATATCGCGGTGGATAATCCCCTTGCCGTGAGCATACTCCAGGCCCCGGCAGACAGCCTTGGCGATGCCGATAACCTGCCCAAGGGGCAACCGGTGGTCGGGAGCTTTCTCGATTAGACCTTCGATGTCACCACCAGGCATGACAGGGAGAACGATGTAGGGCTGTCCTTCATGGTCCCCCAGATCGTGGATAGTAATGATGTTGGGGTGGTCGCCGAGCCGACCCATTGCCCGGGCTTCGCGGCTGACGCGGATGCGGGTGGCGTCATCCAGCTTCTCGGTCTTGATGAGGGCAAAGGCAACATCACGGTCAAGGAGCGTATCATGGACAAGGTAGACCTTCTTCTTGCCCCCCTCCCCGAGGAACTTCTTGACCTGATAACGGCCATTGGCAAAGGAGGTAGACATGGGCGAGGGTGGGAGTGTTTCAGGTGCTGGCTCAACTAGAGAATGGCCACATTTATCGCAGAATTTGTTACCTTGAGGATTCGCATGTCCGCATTGGGAGCAAGTTTTCTCGGCAATGAATGACTGGCCACACCCTCCGCAGAACCCTGCTCCTTCGCGGTTCTCGTATCCACATTTCGGGCACTTCATCAGCAATACCCTTCCACCGAGCTACAGTCTATGACCGCCGGGCAGGAATGTCAAGCACTGCCTGATTGCACAACATGACGAATTCTGCAGTTGTCTTGTCGCTTTTAAGCGCTAAGTGATAAATTCAATTCCGCCTTTGGTAATCTGGCTCAGAAGACGCCGAAGGGCAAATAACTAAGATCCAAAGCATTCCTGAAATGGCTTAGCAATTACCTGACCACCCCACGGGGTTTGAGGTAATTAAGCAAACAATCTGGCTAAGTGCTACACATCTCAAGGGTAACGAATATATCTTGTGTCTCAGGCAGAAATGAATGAGCAGGAGTCTAATACCTGCTCTGTCCTCCTCTACTAGGTCCACCGCGTCTTCTGTTGCCGTAAGACCCACCACCTTTGCTCTCAGAAGGTGGGCGAGCCGCGTTAACAATAAGCGTCTGGTCCTTCAGTGCCTTCCCGTTGAGGCCGGCAATTGCAGCTTGACCTTCAGACACCACTGCCATTTCAACAAACCCGAATCCCCTGGGTCGCCCACTGAATTTGTCTGTTATGATGTTTACAGACGTCACTGCTCCAAAAGTCGCAAATTCCTGACGTACCTCTTGTTCAGTTACCTCATCAGGTAAGTTACCCACATAAATCTTCATACTAGTGCTCCTTTCGCTTAATCTCGTAATCCTTGCGTAGAAGATGGCGGTGGGAATTTGCCTCGCGCAGAATTCCACTCATTTGCACCATCCTTTGAAAGCGACACAACAGAGAATCCTGGGAGTCACCTTCACATATCGAAAAAACCCCCATTGAGATGATACATCACCACATTCCATAAACATACACGAGCCAAGTATCCCCAGCCCGTGTATGTCCATGGTCAAACCGGCATTATCTACTCTGTCTGACTTTACTGTAACAATCGCTACAATAGACTGGCCTGCCATTGGTAGGCTCAAAAGGCACTTGGGTCTCTTTGCCGCACTCGGCGCATACTGCAGAAAACATTTGGCGTGGGAGCCCGTAGCTGCTACCACCACTTCCATTCCGCTCTGTCTTCCTTGTCTGTCGGCATGAGGGACAGCGCTTGGGCTCATTAGTATAGCCCTTGGATTGAAAGAACTCTTGTTCCCCAGCGGTGAAGCTGAAGTCAGTCCCACAATCGGAACACTGGATCGTTTTGTCCTGAAAACTCATTGGATGACCTCCTTTCTCAAAAATTTTAGTTAGAGCCTGGGTCATCCAATACTTGATATGAATCTTATAGAATCCTAAGAAGCTTGTAATAACCTAAACTTAAACCACTAAAATACATCATACACCCATTATTAAGATTGTCAAGTCCCGCCGTAGCTCTATTCTAAGTCTACATCCGCCTCAGATGCTATGGATGGCAAAGGAACAATACGATGAAAAGTGATGTGAGCAGAAAGAGCTGAGATTCAAAGCATTCCTGAAATGGCTTAGCAATTGCCAGACCACTCCACTATGTGGACTGTTTCTCTATCTCAAACCTTCCGCGCCCGTATTTTCATTGTAAGGCCAGGTTTTAGCGCAAGTTCCTGATTAATCTGTATCCGATTTAGGAGCCGTTAGCGCGACATACACCACCGGTGGTTTTCTTGATGTATCCCGTTTGAGCGTAAATGTTTCTGGATATTTTTTGATGAGAGACTGTAATTGCTGATGACCGTAAGTACGGGGATCAAATGCTGGAGCCAATTGCCGAAGAACGGAGCCTAACGTCGCTAGATGAATCCATTCCTCTTCTTTCGCAGCTAGATTGAATCCTTCGAGAAGAAGGTTTAAAGGGTCAGATACATCAGACTTCTTTTCCTTTGCTGCTTCCCTGCCTATTTCCTCGGATCCGATTAGATTTTCACAGTAGATGAACTGGTTGCAGGCGTTGGTAAAAGCTTCTGGAGTCTTTTCCTCTCCCACTCCAATAACGAAAAGGCCTTCCTCTCTTATTCTTGTTGCCAGTCGTGTGTAGTCGCTGTCGCTGGCAACAATACAGAAGCCGCCTATATTGTGACTGTGGAGCAGATCCAT
>JBGPRV010000150.1:0-3484 GCA_041489785.1 Dehalococcoidia bacterium
GCTGGAGTGATTGCTGCCAATCCAGCAATAGCTCCGGTGGCAGTGCCAAGGATGGTAGGACGCCGGTAAATCCAGCTCAGTATCATCCACGTAATAGCCGCAGCCGCAGCTGAAATATTAGTAGCCACGAAGGCACTAGACGCTAAGCCTCCGGAGGTAAGGGCACTGCCGGCATTAAAACCGAACCAGCCAAACCAGAGCAGTCCAGCACCAAGCACCACCATAGGTATGTTGTTCGGTTCCATGGGCTCTCTTTCCTTGAATCCCTTACGTGGTCCCAGCACCAGAGCTAGAGCCAATGCCGAAACACCAGCCGATATATGAACTACAATACCACCGGCGAAATCGAGTACACCCAACCTGGCCAGCCAGCCGCCGGAACCCCATACCCAGTGTGCCACCGGGCAGTAGACCAGAGTCAACCATAAGGCGGAAAAGATAAGCAGGGCACTAAATTTCATTCGCTCGACTATTGCCCCAGTGATTAAAGCTACGGTGATTATGGCAAACATGGCCTGAAATGCCATGAAAGCCAGATGAGGAACAGTGGTTGCATATACCGATGAGGGGTCCTGCCCTACACTTTTAAGACCGAGCCAGTCGAGTCCCCCGATGATGCCACTTTTGTCCGGGCCGAAGCTTAAACTATAGCCGTAAATCACCCAGAGGACAGATACTATAGCAATGATGGCGAAGCTCATCATCATAGTGGCAAGAAGGTTTTTTCTTCTCACCATGCCACCGTAGAACAGGGCCAGGCCCGGAGTCATAAGCCACACTAGCGCCGTGGATATTAACAACCAGGCAGTGTTACCGGTATCAATAGGCATTTGAAATCCCCTTTCTAAACATCGTCTTCCTCATGATGACTTTCAATGGGGGCAACTGTTTTGTCTTCGCTATCTTCATCGCTCTTTTTTTCATCAGTACGTTCATCATTGGGAAGCTCTTCATCAGGGATAGCTCTGGCCAAACAGGGTGATAATCCTCTCCACAGTTCTATGATTTGGTTTATGTCCATGCTCATTTTTAACCAAAGTATAAGATTCCCATGTTTCTAGAATATTACAAGCAGGTTAAATCTGTGTTACCTGTTGACAAAATAATTCTATGTTGCTAAGATAGTGTAGGTAAACGGTTACCGATGTATTTTAGATAATTAAGAGGATTTGAAGCATGAAAAGAGTATATGTTAAGGAAGAGGTCTGCATTGGTTGTGGACTGTGTGAAGTTTATTGCCGAGTAGAGCACTCTCAATCTAAGGACATAATCAAAGCATTTAAAAGAGAGACTCCGCGTCCTTTGCCTCGTGTGCGTGTGGAGAGGAATATAGAGATTTCTTTTCCGATTCAATGTCGCCACTGCTCTGAGCCCTGGTGTGTTTATTCTTGTCTTACAGGCGCGATGCATAAAGAACCTACAAGTGACAAAGTTACCGTTGATATGGAAAAGTGTATTGGCTGCTGGACGTGCATAGTAGCCTGCCCTTACGGGGCGCTTAGTCGCGACCTGAACAGCAAAACTGTGATTAAGTGTGACCTTTGTCCCGGGCGGGAGATACCTGCCTGTGTAATTAACTGTCCTAATGAAGCACTTGTACTGGGCGCAGATGAGGAAAAGGAATGACATGGATAAAGTAATCGCCATAATCGACTACGGTGCAGGAAATTTGCGCAGTGTCGCTAACGCCATCAAGAAACTGGGGTATCAGCCGAGGATAATAAGCGACCCCGGCGAAGTGCTTGATTCTGCCGCGGTTATTCTCCCTGGTGTTGGCGCCGCTGCTGATACCATGAATAGCCTGGAGAAATTGGGGATGACCAATGCTATTCGGCAACTGATACAACAAAGTCGACCGCTCTTCGCCATTTGCGTGGGGCTACAAATACTATTTTCAGGAACCGAAGAAGGCGGCTGGCACGAGTGTCTGGGAGTAATTCCGGGAATTGTCAGAAAACTGCCCCCAGGTCTTAAAATCCCTCATATAGGTTGGAATCAGGTGAAACAAAGTTTTAGCCACCCCGTTTTTGAGGGCATACCAGCTGAAGCGAACTTTTACTTTGTCCACAGTTTCTATGTTGAGCCTGAAGACATGTCGGTTGTGGCAGGCACGACAAGCTATGGTGTGTCTATGTGTAGCATGATAATCAAGGATAACCTGATCGCAACTCAGTTTCACCCTGAGAAAAGTGGTGAGCATGGATTAAAGATGTATGCCAACTTTTTGAAGACGGCACTGAGCAGGAGATAAAAAATGCGAACAAAATACCTTATTATAGGTAATTCGGCTGGCGGCATTGGAGCTGCTGAAGCCATACGCCAGGTAGATAAGGAAGGGGCTGTAACCATCGTTTCTGAAGAGCCTTATCCTGCTTATTCACGCCCTCTTATCTCAAAATATCTGGCAGGAGAACGGACCCTAGAAGAAATATTATTCCGTCCCCTCGACTTCTATGGCCAGAATAATATTCTTTTTCTCCCTGGCAAGAAAGTGACCCACTTAGAGCTAGATCAGCGGACTGCTTGGTTGGAAGACAGCGAGCAGATTGTCTGGGAAAAGCTCCTACTCGCCGTAGGAGGGAAACCCATCTTTCCTGAGATGAAAGGGAGTGACAAGAGAGGTGTTTTTACTTTCACAAACCTTGATGATGCTACGGCAGTTGACAGATTTTTGGATAACGCCAGAAAGGCAGTAGTTATTGGCGGCGGGCTCATCGGAATTAGCGTAACTGAAGCTCTGGTGAAGCGAGGGGTTGATGTAGTAGTAGTGGAAATGAAAGAGAGGATATTAAATACCATCCTCGACGAACAGGCATCCTTAATGGCTGAAGAAGTTCTTAAGCA
The DNA here is from genome assembly GCA_041489785.1 of Dehalococcoidia bacterium. Taxonomy (GTDB): domain Bacteria; phylum Chloroflexota; class Dehalococcoidia; order GIF9; family AB-539-J10; genus RBG-13-51-36. The sequence goes on from JBGPRV010000150.1 coordinate 2,845, forward strand.
AGCCGGCGTGGAAATCATTACAGGCCATACCGTGGTTAAAATTAGCGGGAGAGGGACGGTTAAAGAAGTTATTTTGGACAATGGAGATACTATACCTTGTGATTTAATGGTGGTGGCTATTGGAGTATCACCACGCCCAGAGCTCGCACTAGATGCTAAGTTAAAAGTGAACCGAGGCATAATAGTGGATTGTCATATGGCTACAACCCACCCAGGTGTTTATGCCTGTGGGGATGTGGCTGAAGCATATGATTTTGTGTACGGGGATAACAGACTCACCCCCATCTGGTCCAATGCTTATATCGGAGGCAGGGTTGCTGGATTTAATATGGTTGGCATTACAGCCGAATACCCTGGCGGCACAGCTATGAATTCGCTCAACTATTTTGGAATTGACATCACCGCCGCGGGAATGCCAACAGCACCTAATGACGACGGCTACGAGGTTATCAGCAGGCAAGAGAGCAATACATACCAAAAGGTCATATTGAAAGATAATCTCATAGTAGGAATGATATCCGTGGAAAATATTGAAAAGTCGGGCATAATTTTCGGTCTAATGAGGGATAGAGTCAATGTAGAAAGCTTTAAGCAATCGCTTTTGGCGGATAATTTCAGCCTGGCGTTTTTCCCCCGGGCA
>JBGPRV010000151.1:0-3483 GCA_041489785.1 Dehalococcoidia bacterium
ACACCTCAGAAATCTTGATTGGTCTTCCAGTACTGTCATATGAATCTCCGTTTATATGAATTATAATTCATATAAACGGAGATGTCAACAAGTCTTAAATGGGGTAGTGCCGTAGACATCCAACAGACTGGATGGAATGAAAGGAAAACAAAGCTGAATGCTAAGCCTGTTTTTTGTCATTGCGAGCACCTGAAAGGTGTGTGGCAATCTCAAGGGATTGCCACCCGGAGTTTACCCTGAGCGGAGGTGAGATTCTTCGCCTTCGGCTCAGAATGACAAAAGGGAAAGGGCTCGCAATGACAAGGGAGTGGAGATTCTCTTTTCCCCTCCAGCCGCTATAAAAAAATGTCACATCCCCTAAATGTTAATAGAATTTTAATATTTAAATGTTATGATGTAATTGGGTTTTGTATTGGCCCTCCCCTTCTGTCATTGTGAGGCTGACGAAGTCAGCCGAAGCAATCTCGTGGAGGGGTAATGAGATTGCCACGCTCCCGCCTGCCAAGCCCTGGCGGGCAGGTCGCTCGCAATGACGAAAAGCGGGTGGGGGTGGGGCCTGGCTGGTAAACCAGGCAACTACAAGAATCTGGAGGCCAGAAGTAAGAAAGGAGATGGTTCTGTGGTATAGTGTATAAAGATTAAGTTGCTGGAGGCAACTGGCTGTTGACCGGTTTCTTCCAGCACCAGTGGCTAGCTCCGATTTCATCGGGGCAACTACAAACTAAGAAGGAAGTTGCTGCGCAGTGAAAAGAATTGTTTTCCTGATTATGACCAGTCTTCTGGTGATAGGGTTGGTCTTACCTGGCTGTGGTGAAGCAAAACCCGAGCCAGTACTCTATGTCTTTGAAGGTGGGAAGATTAATGTCGGTATAGCTGGGGAACTGAACTGCACGGCTGGTGCGATGCAGTGGGCAGGCGCCATGCTGGCGCAGGATGCAATCAACCGCAATGGTGGGGTAGACATAGACGGCGTGTCCCAGATCTTGGAGTTGGTTCCCATAGAGACCGGTGAAGAAACCGTGGATCCTAGTGGTCTCACTGGCATATCGGCTCTTACGGCAGCGATAGATGGCGTGGACTTCATCCTCGGCGGTTTCCGACCAGAAGCCGTTGAGGTCTACCGAGATGTGGCTATGGAGAAGGGGATGATTTTCATCAACTGTGGTGCTGCCACAGAGACGCTACAGCACAGCGTAGTCGATGATTACGCGAGCTACCGGTTCTGGTTCAAGGGCATGCCGTACAATGAGTATTTTTTGGGCCAGAGCGTTGTGAGGACACTGGGAGCGGTTGCAATAAAGCTCAGAGAGGAAATGGGAGTAGCAGCTAATTATACGCTGAATGCCACCATAATCGCTGACAATTTGGCATGGGCCTATGAGCAAGTAACTGTTATCGGGAAACTGCTACCGAGTGTAGGCGTGAATCTTACTCGCAGCTTCTGGGTATCTTCCAAAGGAGACTCAGCGGAAATGGTATCTACACTGACCTCGATAGCAGGCTTAGATCCCCAGTTTATCATCCCCATATTCTCCGCAGATGCTGGCGCTCTCTATGATAAGCTGCGCGCTTCTTATGTGCCGAATGCTATGTCGGTAGGCATTAACGTAATGGCCCAGCTAAAGGCCCCTTGGGATGCCGGCAACCTTACCACACCTCCTCCTGGCGGCCCCGCTTGTGCTAATGAAGTTATACTGGATACCTGGGCGGAAGGCTTAAACCAGACCTCAAAGACAGCAGCTTTCCTTGCCGCGTTCATGAATGTTACCTCAGGAGAGTACCCACTCAATGCCGCGGCTACCTATGATGCGCTTTTTAGTCTGAAAGCGGCCATCGAAGCAGTGGCGTGGTACGATGCGGTTAACGGAACTGCATACGCAAAGGCTGATGACATTATTCAATGGCTGGAAGATCCGGCAAACGCCCGTGTGACCACGGCTGGCTTGGCTACCTATTATCCCAGGCCAGGAACCAAGGCCGCCGGAAAGCTGGCACTCACCGAGGCCCAAGTACGCTTGTTGTATGATCTTGATAGCTATAACTATACGTATACATATGACGCGAAGGACTGGATAATGCCAGCGCATACCACTCATGACCTGGCCTACGGTCCTGGCCTAGTGACCGGCATTGGCGCCCAGTGGCAATGGGATGCAACGGCTGGTCGGTGGAAGAAGGTGGGCATCTGGCCAATGGATTTCGGAGACGAGTACGACGAGGCATTGACTGACCAGTACGGCTGCTGGAACTTTGCGTACAACGGTACGATGGCCCTCGTAATACCACAGAATGTAATCAACCACCACAAGCCGTAGAGCACCCAGCGCAATGATAGTGGTGAGAAGATTCTCTTTCCCCCTCTAGCCCACTAAGAAAGTGTCACATCCCCCTAAACTTTAATAGGAATTTAATATTTAGATGTTATGATTTAATTGGTTTTGTTTTTTGCATCGACAACTTCTTCCTGTCGTTTCGGGGCTGATTTTAGCCAGCCGAAGCAATCCCCACCTTCTCCTCATTAATAGGAACAAAATTCTTCGCCTGTGTTTCGGAACAGGCTCTGCAATCCCACAAATTGCCACGCCCCGACTTGTCGGGGCTCGCATTGACAAAAACCTCAAGTGGCTAGACATTGCTTGCCGATAGGGGTATACTAGCTGGCACGTCTTCAAAGCCGCCGCTTGAGTAGCCAGAGGGAGGCTGACTAATGATGGATGAAATTATTATTTCCCGTGCTATTGTTGGAAGCTACATGAAAGACTTCATGGAGGCGATGGAGGTGGATGTCGCTGTAGCTGGGGCGGGGCCGGCTGGGCTTGTTACTGCATACTACTTGGCAAAAGAGGGGATCAAGGTGGTAGTATTTGAGAGGCAGCTTCGTGTGGGCGGTGGCATGTCTGGGGGAGGGATGATGTTTAACCGCATCGTCGTTCAGGAAGAGGGCAAGAGGATATTGGATGAGTTTGAAGTTTCAGCTGAAGAATATGAAAAGGGGTACTATATCGCTGATTCGCTGGAGGCTATTTCCACTATCTGCTCCAGGGCGATAAAAGCCGGGGCGAAGATTTTTAATTTGATTAGCGTTGAAGATGTGATGGTTCGGGAAGGTGACAGGATAATCGGGCTTGTTTTGAATTGGAGCGCTGTTTCCTGGGCGAAGCTCCATGTGGACCCTCTAACTGTGAGGTGCAAGGTGGCGGTAGATGCCACCGGGCATGACGCTGAAGTCTGCTGTATCGTGGTAGAGAAGATAGGTCCGAAGTTAAGGACGAAGACGGGGGAAGTTATGGGGGAGAAGCCCATGTGGGCTGAGAGAGGAGAAAGAGAAATATTGGAAAACACCAGGGAAGTCTATCCCGGGTTAGTGGTCGCTGGTATGACAGCGAACGCCGTTTTTGGTTCCCCGAGGATGGGGGCCATTTTTGGTGGCATGCTTTTATCCGGTGAAAAGGCTGCCCGAGTGGCTATGGAATTACTTAAGCA
>JBGPRV010000152.1:0-3461 GCA_041489785.1 Dehalococcoidia bacterium
CAAGGCAGGTTACTTACGCGTTACTCAGCCGTTCGCCACTAGGTTACAATCCGAAGACCATAACCCCGTTCGACTTGCATGCATAAGGCGCACCGCCAACGTTTATTCTGAGCCAGGATCAAGCTCTCCACTAAAAACCTTTCTTCCACTATTCAATTGTTAAAGTACTAATACACCTATTTTATAGAAATCCCTCTCCCTTTGTCAACTTTTTCCTTGGCTCCAAGGTAAAATAATACCTTAATCCACGGTGCTAAAGCAAGTTTGACATTAAGGAAATTTTCCATTATATTTTGTAATAAATTCACTATAAGGCCCCGTGGTGTAGCGGTTTAACATGCCACCCTGTCACGGTGGAGATCAGGGGTTCAAATCCCCTCGGGGTCGCTTCTTCAATACACGGTTCGACGGCCCCTCATACCAGACATCAAAGAAAGGCCTAAATTCGGATATCCATTGCAAATCATACTGAAGCGGCCTCTGTTTTTGAAGACTGCTAAGAGAAGTCGTGTGTGCAGATTATGACAAGATAGGACCTATTGACCTGCCTTGCCCTCTATTTATCACATTCAGCTTCTGTAAATCGAAGAGGCCTGAGATTTATAAAAGCAAATCGTTACTGATTGAATTTATCCCTTGGCGCTTAAGGTGACTAGAAAACAGCACAATGCGCTATCTTGTCGGATAACTTTCTACTATTTATTACCCTTGCCTAATGATCTGGATGATTCTTAATCCCTGTCTAGATAGCGGCTCTTCCTAAATAAATTAGTACGATGACGATGATGAGTAAAAACCAGTATAAGGCAGGGACCGGCCCCCACCACTGTTTGTGCCACCAGATTTTTCCTTTGCGGAAGTTTTTAATCCCATAATATGGATTTACAACAAACCACAAAAAGTCTTCTAGAAAAACCATACCTACATAAAAGCCCAGCAGCAGACTTTCTAACCGCCAACTCCACGGAACAAAAAACAGTGGCAGATGAACTATAGCAATCAGGAACAGCGTCATAAAAAAGTGGTAGCCGGTTATCGGGCGTCCACCCGTCAACTTGACAAGCCATCCCTTTTCTATACGCCAGCAGGGTAGCTTCGCTGCCCAACCATCCTTACCCTCGATTTGGATTTCCCAGAAGGCAAGTAAGAAAGCCAGGAAAATCATAAAAGCGATTAATCCTATAATCATTACTATCCTCTCCTGTATTTTGTGGCTAGTTTACCATTTTCCAATCCGTTTTGATGGATTGAGTTATAAGACAAGAATGATCGGAAGGCGCGTTAAGTAGTTGCCTCATCAGTGATAGAGCACATGCTGGAGATGACTTAAAGAATAACTAAGCTAAAGCGCACACGGGGGATAGTTACTCATTCCGAACGCTGACTGGTCAGTCTAGTCGCTAATTGCCCGGCCCCTCAAGTTCTTCTTCAGCGAAGCGCCTGGCTGTCGTCAAGCCTTTGGACTCGATTCTCACCATATACCAGAAGCGAAAGGCATCATTAACAGGATCTTTATCTACGACCCCGGTGTAGCCTCTATACTGTGAAGGAGAATTGATACTGATTTTTACTTTACTGCCTTTCTTGAATTTCGGCACTCTAATACCATACCCCCGGGGAAGATCATACTCCCTGCGTTTAATCGGGTCAGACAGGACAGCATAAGCCTCGTTTATTTCCTCCATTTTTTTATGGGCTTCCTCGCTTTTCCGATTCCTGTCCGGGTGGCATTGAAAAGCCAGCCTGTGATACGCCTTTTTTATTTCTTCTGCGCTGGCATCTGGCCCAATGCCCAAGACTTCGTAGTAGTCTCGTTCATTTTGCATTCTGTGTATCCTGATTTCCTACGTTCATTTCATATTTTAGCACTTCATAGTCTTGAAGGAAATAGGTGGTAAAATGATCCATGGGTATCATTATCGTTGGTGAGCTAGTCCTTCCATGATTCTTAGAGAAATCTACGCGCGCAGCATACTGTCCAAATCACAGGTCTTTGATTATGCGGTCAATTCGTATGTTGGGTGCCAGCATGGTTGTACCTACTGCTACGCCCGCTTTATGAAGAGATTCACCGGACATAAAGAGCCGTGGGGTGAATTTGTTGACGTGAAGATTAATGCCCCGGCTCTATTGAAACACGAGATAGATAAGATGCCGCCTGGTAGAGTATGGGTGAGTGGAGTGTGCGACCCCTATCAACCGCTGGAGACAGCATATGAATTGACAAGAAAGTGCTTGGAAATACTGATCCAATATGGCTGGCCGATAACAGTCCAGACGAAATCCCCACTTGTGTTGCGTGACATAGCCCTATTTAAGAAAAGCGATAAGATCGAGGTCGGGTTATCAGTTACTAGTGCCGACGACGAGATAAGAAAGTTGTTTGAACCAGGTGCGCCATCTATTAAGGAAAGAATCAGGGCACTCGAGGAGCTACGTCTTGCCGGCATTAGAACCTATGCCATGATTGCTCCAATGCTTCCCGGAGCGGAAGAACTTCCTGCCCAACTTAGCGGGAAAGTGGATTACGTACTGGTTGACAGAATGAACTACTATTATGGCGATTGGGTGTATAGAAAATACCGTCTCGAAGAGGCCATGAGCTATGACTTCTTCTTCTCAAAAGGCAATGAACTTGCCCTTACCTTTGCAAAACAGGGCATCGAGTGTCGAGTGCTATTTTGACGGCACTCGGTTAACGGCTTTATTTCTTGAGCACATTGGGTAATGAGACGCCGGCAGCGTTCAGCGAGTAAAGCAATTCGCTCCAAAATGTGTTGGTATTTACTTTAATATTAGTCGGTGCGTCTGACACTGAACGAAATGAGTTAATGTGCAACAATCCAAGCTTTTGTTTCCCGAACTGCACAGTATGGACTAATGTTCATCTCCTAAGCTTACTTTGGATAGCGTCACTCTCCAGTTCTCTGATAGCATCGGCAGCGATCCAGCGCGCAGCCTTCGAGTCGAGTCGCTGGATTTCCTTTGCAGTATTTATTGCGGCTTCATTCAACTTGAGGTTCCTTTTCCCGATGTTTCTAAGAGCCCAGTTCACTGCTTTCTTGACAAAGTTACGCTCGTCCGTAGCCCCTCGCATTATTACCGGAAGCAACTCGATGAATTTCTCATCGTTCGCCTTCTTATCATGCCATGCCAGACAGGCTATCAGCGAAAAGGCAGTCCTTTTGACAAACTCTTCTTCTCGCTCAGACCAGTCGACAATTTTCTTCCAGGCTAATTGGTTTTTTTCAAAAAGATTCATGCACACCTGGTCGCAAACATCCCACGAATTAATGCCCTTCACCCACTCCTCCATCTGCTCTTCAGTTAGCTTAGCAGGGTCACCGACCATCCCAGCCACGATCCTCGCTTCAGCTACTCCAGTTCTCCATAAGTCTAGTGCCAGCTTATGGTCCTTCCCTATCTCTTTAGCCAGTTTTCTCATATCAGGAACTGAGACG
>JBGPRV010000153.1:0-3443 GCA_041489785.1 Dehalococcoidia bacterium
ATCTCAGAGATTGCCACGCTCCCGCCTGCCTGCTCGCCGTATGACTCCAGCAGGCGAGCCAAGCCTTGGCCTGCTTGCGCTAAAGCTTCAGCGAAGGCAAGCGGGCAGGTCGCTCGCAATGACAAGAGGAAAGGGGCTCGCAATGACACGGGAGGTTACTGCTCCTGTTAAAAATACTGGCAAAACAAGGTATAATAGCGAAAGGCGAAGCCAGAATAGAAACCGGACTTGTGGAGCATGAAGGACACCAATAAGCCGGTGCAAGCAGACGTGGCATCTATTCCCTCTGACCGGCTGTACAGCCGGGACTGCAAAAGTAGCGAAGGTGTGACGCTTTGACGAAGAAGCAGCCCATATTCTACGGATGGTGGATAGTCGTGGGGCTGTTTGTGATAGATACGGTGGCATCTCTGGGGAGATACAACCTGGCTGCTTTCCTGCCGTTCATCATGTCCGAACCGGGCGGCTGGGCACGAGAGACAATAAGCCTGGCCCAGAGTATTGCCATATGGCTGTACGCCCTGTTTGTCCTGCTTTCCGGCGCCCTGGTTGATAGAATCGGAAGTCGGAAGACTTTCTTAATCGGTGGCGCTCTTATCGTCTTAGGCTGGGTCCTGCTGCCTACCGCCCAATCGCCCTGGCAACTGTATTTGTATTACGGAGTGCTCCTGGCGCTGGCAGTGAGCATGACTCATTACGTCCCGGTCATGGCGACAACCCGCAAGTGGTTTATAAAGCGGGCCGGGCTGGTAGCCGGCATTGCCGGCAGCGCCTGGGCTGTTGGCAACTCCATATTCATGCCGGTAATGACGGGATTGGCTGATTCACATGGCTGGCGTTACACCTCCCTGATCCTGGGCATTTGTTTCGGTGCGGTTATTATACTGTGCGCCCTATTCATCATTCGCGATACCCCGGAATCTATGGGATTGCGTCCTGATGGTGAAGCATCTCCACCCGCTGCTGATCCTACGGCATCCGTAGAGGTATCCTGGGATATAAAGCGTGCCCTAAAAACATCGCAGTTTGCCTTACTATTCATCTCCTACTCTGTGTATAACATCGGTCTTAATGGCATCGAAGCCCATGCAGTAGCCTGGGGCACAGACCTGGGCAGTCCGCAGGCAACTGCGGGAATTTTTTCTACAGCATTGGCTGTGCCCTGGATACTGGGCTGTGTAACGGGTGGCTGGCTGGGTGATAAATATGGAAAGAGCCGCATAATGCCGATAGGTCTTATTATTGCCACGGCAGCGATGCTTTACGGATGGCTGGGAGTACATACCCAGCAGGGCTTGATAGCGCTCTCCATTGGCGTGGGCCTGGGCACAGGACTGCAAGTCCCTCTGTATGCTCCATTGCTGGGCGACCTTTTTGGCAGGGCGCGCGTGGGCTCGCTGTTCGGCATCCTCACCTTTGGCTATGGCTTGATCGGAGGCTGGGGGCCTTTGATTTGGGCCAGACTCCGTGAAGCAACCGGTTACTATAATGCCGCGGCATTAGTATCTGTGGTATGTTATGCTATAGCTGTTGTGGCCCTTTTATTGGTACGCCCCATGAAGGCTGAAGGAGGTGCTTAGGTCCATGAAAGGCTCGTCTGAAAAGCTTAACAGAGCTGATAAACCGGTACAAGAATACGTGGCATCTATTCCCTTTGACCGGCGGTTATACCGCCAGGACATCGAGGGCAGCATCGCCCACGCCAGGATGCTGGCCAAGCAGGGGATAATAGCGGAGAGCGAAGCTGAGACGATAATCAAAGGGCTCAACTCTATTCGAAAGGAAATCGAACGAGGAAAGTTTCAATTCAAGACCGAGCTCGAGGATATACATATGAATATCGAGGCAAGGTTGTTTGAAAAGATAGGCGAGGTGGCGGGCAAGCTCCATACCGCCCGTTCCAGGAATGACCAGATAGCTCTGGACTTGCGCTTCTTCATCAAGGAGGAAATCCTGAAGACCATTGATAAGATAAAGGCTCTGCAAGCTGCGCTGGTGGAGTTGGCTAAGGCGAACAAAGACGTCATCATGCCCGGCTATACCCATCTGCAACAGGCTCAGCCCATCCTTCTGGCACATCACTTACTGGCTTATTTCGATATGTTTCAGCGAGACAAGGAAAGATTTCACGATTGTCTGGGGCGCACCGACGTCCTGCCCCTGGGCAGCGGCGCCTTAGCCGGCGTCCCTTACCCCATAGACCGGGAATTCGTGGCCCGGCAGCTGGGCTTCAGCAAGGTGAGCACGAACAGCCTGGATGCCGTTTCCGACAGGGACTTCGTCATAGAATACGAAGCGGCGGCGGCCATCACCATGATGCATCTTTCTCGGCTGGCGGAGGAGCTTATCCTGTGGTCATCGAGCGAGTTTGGCTTCATAGAGATTGGCGAAGCCTTTACCACGGGCAGCAGCATAATGCCCCAGAAGAAAAACCCCGATGTGGCGGAGCTGGCGAGGGGAAAGACCGGGCGGGTATATGGCCACCTCATGGGCATTTTGACCATTATGAAGTCCCTGCCCTTAGCCTATAACCGGGATATGCAGGAGGACAAAGAAGGGCTGTTTGACACTGTGGACACGCTGCACGCCAGCCTGGAAGTATTCGCCGGAATGGTAAAAACGATTAAGATAAACACCGAGCGTATTGCTCAAGCGATGAAAACAGACTATATCCTGGCCACGGACCTGGCCGATTATCTGGTGAATAAAGGCATGCCATTCCGGAAAGCCCACGGCGTGGTTGCCAAGCTCAGCGAATACGCCATGAGTAAGGGCAAAAACTTCCGGGAGCTCGGCCGGCAGGAATACCGCAAGTTTTCCCCGCTCTTCGGCGGCGATGTCTATAAGATAACTTTGGAATCATCGGTAGCCGCCCGGAATGTGGCCGGCGGCACCTCCCCTCAACAGGTGGGAAAGGCGCTGAGAAGAGCCAAGAGGCTAATCAAGGGATGATTAAGCTGGCGCCCTCGATTCTTTCCGCTGATTTTGCTCGCCTGGGTGAGCAGATTGCCGAGGTCGCCAGAGCCGGGGCTGATTATATCCACGTAGATGTTATGGACGGGCATTTTGTGCCCAATATTACCATCGGGGCTCCCGTGGTGGCTTCAATCCGCCCGGTGACCAGCTTGCCCCTGGATGTCCACTTGATGATAGAGCATCCGGAGCGGTATATCTCTGAGTTTGCCCACGCCGGCGCCGATATTATTACCGTGCATGTCGAAGCCTGTCCCCATCTCCACAAGACGATTCGGTTGATAAAGGAACTGGGGGCCAGGGCGGGAGTATCCTTAAATCCAGCTACTCCCCTCGGTGCGGTAGAGGAATTTCTTCCTCATGTGGACCTGGTCCTCATTATGAGCGTTAATCCGGGCTTCGGCGGGCAGTCTTTTATCCCGGAAACATTGCCCAGGATAGCGAGTATGCGCAAAATGCTGGATGATAGA
>JBGPRV010000154.1:0-3392 GCA_041489785.1 Dehalococcoidia bacterium
ATGTTTGCCATGCCCCTTTTATTTTTGTAACCGTGACTCCAGAGGGCGACGTAACAAACTGCTTCAACTATGACAGACCTTATGGAAATGTGAGAACCTCCCCGTTCGATGAGATAATGAAAAACTGGGACCGTCGTGAGGTGGCAAACATCACGAAGGGATGCTGGAAATGCAATAATCCAGACGTGGTAGATACATCATACGTCTGGGAGCTGAGATTAGAGCCTTCATGGAATTTACTCAAAGCCTTCCTGCCTAGATGAGGGACCCCGGAAATGCTAATGGGTAAATTTGACCCCCGAAAAACGAAGTTTTTCAGGGGGTATCTAGTTGTGCCAGGTCGAACTTCAGGCCATCTCTGGCGGCAATGATTGTGATTCCAGTTTCCTCAGTCAATTTCTTAGCTAGCTCCCAGGGTTTAGCCCGCCACATGGTCATACCAAAATGAGTAAGTATGGCTATCCTGGGCTTTAGTTTCTCAATTATTTGCTTGGCTTCAGGGAGAGATAGATGGTCGATGGGAGCTCCGGGATTCAATCGGACTACATTGATAACCAGCAAATCACCTTCATAGTGATTAGCTAAATCTTCAAAATATCTGGTATCAATAATCCAGGAGAAAGTATGCCGCGGCGTTTGAAAGATAAAGCCGTATGTTTCTACGGGATGCTTATGCTTGACTGGGGTCGTAAAAGAAACGTCGTTTATTGTGTAAGACCCGCCTTCAGTTAAGACCTGTATGCTCTGGGGATAGGACCACAAATAAGACAAGATAACAGGGTCTTGATTTAGGGCATCAGCGGGAGCAAAGACCGTGCCGCGCTTCTTTGTCCCTCCGTCGGTCATAGCTTCAATCATAATGTTAATATCCCCACTGTGGTCTAAATGTCTATGAGATAAGATAATAGCGTCCAGTTTCGTGGCATCAAGTTTTCTTTTGGCAGCCTGAACCAGGGAACCGGGACCGGGGTCAAGAAGTATTTGAGTGTTACCAAGGTTAAGCCAGGCACCTCCTGAAGCCAGAAATTGGCGAATCACTACAAATCTGGCACCGGCAGTACCCAGAAAGGTGATTGTATCGCTTAATTCGGCCACCAGTGAATTATAGCAAGGAAACCTGTTAAAATTAACGAATAATGGCAGAACTGGAAGCAGAAATTGCCCAGCTAATAAGAGAATACCAAGCCAAAACAGGAAAGTTGCTGACTATCGGCGCTGTTGAGTCGGCTACTGGCGGCAGGATAGCTGACAGGATAACCAATGTGCCTGGCAGCTCGGATTACTTCAAGGGCTCTATAGTAGCTTACAGCAACGAAGTAAAAATCGCCTTGCTCGGAGTAAAGAGGAGGATCCTCGAAAATTATGGAGCTGTGAGCGAGCAAACAGCTTTGGAGATGGCTCGAGGCGGCAGGAAGCTCCTAGATGTGGACATATGCGTCTCCGATACCGGCATTGCCGGCCCCTCAGGGGCTACCCCCGAAAAACCACTGGGTTTGTTTTACATTGGTCTGGCAACCAGAGATGAGAGCTTCAGCCAGAAACATGCCTTCCCGGGAAATCGAGAGGGAAACAAACGAGATGCTGCCGAAGCCGCACTGAACATGCTAAAGCAATATTTGCTGCGGTGCCTCAACGCCAAAGGCTGAAGATAAGGGTGTAAAAATTAAGAGTGAAAGGAGGTTAAGAACAATGACAAACGAGAAGTTCACCGTAGATGGAAGTCAAGTAGTTGAGAAGATCAAGGAACTAATACATCAAGGAAATATCAGAAGAGTCCGTTTAATACATAAAGGGCGTCCCCTGATAGACATCCCACTGACAGCAGGCGTTGGTGTGGCTGCGGTAACGGCCCTGGCAGCTCCGGTACTGGCAGCACTCGGAGCAATTGCCGCACTGGTCACAGAATGCACTATCGAGGTGGAGAGGGTAGAAGATACGCCGGGAGAGAAGGACAAAAAGCAATAGAAAGCTAGCTATTCTTTGTGCAAAGGATACGAAGGAGGTGTCAAAAATGAAAGTCGAGGAAATAAGGGTTAGAGACAGGATACGAATGCGGGGACTGAAGAACAAAGGTCTTATAGAAATCTCCCAGGACCCTAAGACGGGAAATTTCGTTCTGATCATGGGCAAGGGGATTCATAAGAGATGGTTGCTCTTCAACTTTCCGGAAGGAATGTGGAGAGCCACCTGCCCAAAGGGCCAAGTCTTAGACGTAGTGAAGGATTTCTTAACTGAGAGAATTCTGAAGGACTAGAGCCCATCCCTCTTCATTCAGCGGTTGAGCGTAGAATAGAACGGCTTTCTTGAGGTATACTTGACACTATGGCAACCTTCGATACAGGGGAAATAAAGTCTAAGGCAAAAAACAATTTTACCGATGCCTGGATAGCTACGGCGAAGCTTATCCCCACCGGCACTGAAATCTCTCTGCCGAGGAAAGGCAAACCCCATCTTGTACGGGAATTAATTCAGAAATCCCGCCAGATTCTACTAAACCTGGGCTTTGACGAGGTCGAGAATCTCACACTGCTGCCCGACAGCGATGTGGTCAAGCAGTACGGGCCGGAAGCTCGAGTTATTCTCGACAGGGCCTTTTATTTAGCGGAATTGCCTCGCCCTGACATTGGGTTAAGTGAGAAAAGAATAAGCCAGATAAAAGAGATAGCACAAGAAATTGATATTGAAAAATTGCAGACCACTTTTAGAAATTATAAAAAGGGGGAAATCGAGTCCGACAATCTTATCGAAGAGCTCATTGCTGGACTGGGCATCACTGATTACCAGGCCACGGAGCTCCTGGATAAGGTTTTCCCCGAGATAAGAGAACTGCAGCCAGTGCCCTCCAACAAGACTCTGAGAAGTCACATGACAGCTACCTGGTTTCATACCTTGGCAGCATTACAGGACAAGGCCAGCTTTCCAGTCGCTTTATTCTCCGTGGGGCCTAGATATCGCAACGAGCAAAGAGAAGATGCCCGGCATTTGCGAGTCCACCACTCTGCATCCATTGTAGTTATGGACCCTGAAATGTCTTTGGACGCAGGAAGTGCGATTACCAAGGATATTATGCAGCAATATGGCTTTTCCGACATCAAATTTGAGACCAAGATAGCAACATCCAAATACTATGCCCCCGGGCAAGAGCAAGAGCTTTTTGTTAAACATAAAGGCACCTGGCTCGAGATAGCGGACATTGGAATGTATTCGCCGGTGGCCCTGGCGAATTTCGAAATTAAATACCCTGTGTTCAACGCAGGATTTGGCATTGAGCGACTGGGGATGCTTATTTATGAAATAGACGATGTGAGGAAGTTAGCATATCCCCAGTTTTCTGTAACGGAGTATTCTGACGAGGAGATAGCTAAATCTCTTACCTATATAGCCAGCCCTCA
>JBGPRV010000155.1:0-3323 GCA_041489785.1 Dehalococcoidia bacterium
ATTCAAGCCCTTTCCCCGCAGAAAGGAGTATCTGGACATGCTCGAGGAGTATAAGAAAGACCTGGAAGAGGAGCTAAAGGAGCTAGAAAGGGAGATTGAGGAAACAAAAAAGAGCCCCTAGCAAAGAAGCTCAAGCCAGGGTCCAGTCCCATAAATAGCCATTATAATCATTGGCGTGTCATTATATGCTTGCATGACAGGCAAGCTTTGCCCAACACAGTAAAAAGCTTGACAGTACGCAGGGAAAGTGATATAATCTTATTTTAATCTAGGGATTTTGGGAAACTAAACCATCCTAAAAGGAGGTAAACACATGAGGAAGGGGCTTTTCGCTATTTATTTGAGTTTAGTTGCTGCAATTGTTTTACTTGCGGTTTTCATCCCGAGCTGTGCACCAACGACAGGCACTATTGAGGTTAAAGCTACCCTCGATGGCTCTCCCTGGTCAGGAGCGGTGAACTACACTCTAATACCAGCATCAGGGTCGAACATCACCGGCAATAATGTCACTGCCAGCTTTAGTGTGGCGCCCGGTAGCTGGAACTGCACCTACGTCTCCGGTGGTCCCCCTGCGGCATACTTTGTTAATATCACACCCTCAGCAATTCAGACTGTGTCCGCGGGCGGCAATATTACCTTTACTTTAAACTTCGCGTCCTACGCAGCAGCGCCACTGGATGCCTCCATTACGTTCATAAGTTGGTCCATAAATGGGACGCGTGTTCCACCCGGCACGTACACGGTGGGCCCGAATACAACCATCGATGCTGAGTACGCAGTTCATGTGTCCGGGGCGCAAGGAGCAACAGTCACGGTACAAGAGACATCTTGGCTCCTGTATCATTACACTGGTGGAGAACCGGGGATGTCAAGAACTCTCCATGCTGTTAACGCCTGGGGTGCGGTGTCCATGAATCCTCCGGCAACGAAATTGACCCAGATGACTAGCGTGGATGGGGCAGATGCCCCGTTTTGCACGACGATTACAGCCTGGCATTGCGAGCCCGTGAAGCTGGATGTCAAAACAACCTGGAAGCTGGTGATATGCAATAACTACACAAAGACAATCAACTGGCTCGGCATCCCGTCTCCGACTAACATCCTATTTGACGATGTTACGGTCCCCAACGTCGCGGCTAACTTCACCCTGACTACCACCTGGTCTTGTGTTGATGTGGAGGGGGATGTAACCCCGGAAAATAACTGCAGCACCAATGCCACTCCGCTATTCATACAATACATGCCAGGACCATGAAATACTGTCTTGATTCAGGTTGATTGGGCGGCGCTCAGCAGAGGCAAAAAGATAGGGTCGAGGAGTTAACTCCTCGACCCTATTCGATTTGAGGTTAGGGCGGAGACAAACTTCGTCGCCTCGCAATGTCATTGCGAGCGAAGTGTGGCAATCTCATTGCCCCACCACGAGATTGCTTCGGCACTATCGTGCCTCGCAATGACAGGGTGGAGTGTCATTCTGAGCTCCTTGTTTGGCATTTGTGATTTGACTGGCATGGCGCTATAATGAAAACTGATGGAAAAGGGTACCTGGAGAGTTAAGACGGGGCTGGCGCAGACGCTGAAGGGCGGGGTGATTATGGACGTGGTCAGCCCGGAGCAGGCTAGAATTGCCGAGGAAGCTGGTGCCTGTGCTGTTATGGCATTGGAACGAGTGCCAGCAGATATCCGCGCCGCCGGCGGAGTGGCTCGCATGGCCGACCCCACTATAATTATGGCCATAATGGCAACGGTCAGCATCCCCGTAATGGCCAAATGCCGCATCGGTCACTTTGTTGAAGCTCAGGTGCTGGAGGCATTGGGCATTGATTTTATCGATGAGTCCGAAGTGCTCACTCCCGCTGATGAAAACCATCATATTTGGAAACATAATTTTAAGGTTCCTTTTGTCTGTGGCTGCCGTGACCTGGGCGAAGCATTACGTCGTATTGCTGAAGGGGCAGCAATGATTCGCACCAAGGGCGAAGCTGGAACAGGCAACATCGTTGAAGCTGTAAGACACATGCGCGCAGTCCGGGATGGGATTGGCAGACTTCAAGCTTTACGTGAGGAACAATTAGTAGCTGAGGCGAAAGCCCTGGGTGCTCCTCTGGAGTTAGTGATGGAGGTGCATAAAACAGGGAAGTTACCTGTTGTGAACTTTGCCGCCGGCGGTGTAGCGACGCCTGCCGACGCTGCTTTGATGATGCAACTAGGGGCCGAGGGAGTATTTGTGGGCTCGGGGATTTTTAAGTCCAGCGACCCCGCAACCAGAGCGCAAGCTATTGTTAAAGCTACCACCCACTACCAGGACCCTGCTATCCTCGCTGAGGTATCTAAGGGTTTAGGAACCGCCATGCCCGGTCTGGACATAAAAGCTATACCCCAACAAGAATTGTTGTCCCCCAGGGGTTGGTAAGGTGAAAAAAGGTATTGTCACAGGATGCGAAGGGTAGTTACTGACGATCTAGATGCGCTACTTGATATCTTGCCACTCTATATCCGTGAGCCGCTCTACCAGCAGCCTGATCATAGCGAGCTGCTGGAGGTAATCTTAGATTTAGGGCGTCTCCCCGAAGCTCGCTTTCCCCATAGAGAGCTAGTCCTTAACTCCAGTGAGGTGAGCCAGTCTGATATTGATTATGTAGTGTCACGCATTGGCGAGTTCAGCGGGGATAATCGCGCCGGCATCAACCACACCCTTCACCGCATCTCAGCCATACGCAATAGAAATGGCTACATAATTGGCTTGACCTGCCGTGTGGGCAGAGCTGTGTTCGGCACCGTAGGGATGATTCAAGACCTTATTGAATCGGGCAAAAACGTTCTGCTTCTGGGACGGCCCGGTATAGGCAAAACCACTATGTTGCGGGAGGTGGCCCGAGTGCTGGCTGATGACTTCAAAAAACGAGTTATCGTAATTGACACCTCCAATGAAATTGCCGGGGACGGAGATATTCCTCATCCCGCTATCGGACACGCCCGGCGGATGCAGGTAGCTGCTCCCGCTGAGCAACATGCGGTAATGATTGAAGCAGTGGAAAATCACATGCCTGAGGTCATCATTATTGACGAAATAGGAACGGAACTCGAAGCCCAAGCAGCTCGAACTATCGCTGAGCGTGGAGTGCAGTTGGTAGGCACGGCACATGGAAACACTCTGGAAAACTTGATAATGAATCCTACCCTGTCTGACCTCATCGGCGGCATCCAGACGGTTACCTTAGGAGATGAAGAAGCCAGGCGACGGCACACGCAAAAATCTGTCCTGGAGCGCAAGGCTCCGCCCACCTTTGCTATGGTGGTAGAAATTGTCGATTACTACAAGG
>JBGPRV010000156.1:0-3315 GCA_041489785.1 Dehalococcoidia bacterium
AAGGACATGCCAGCGTCAATTGTCTCCAGAATGCCATCTGCGGCAAAGGCAGGAGGCACAAACATGAGACTGGCATTAGCTCCAGTCTCAGCTATAGCTTTCTCAATAGTATTGAACACGGGCACTCCCAAGTGTTGACTACCCCCCTTGCCAGGTGTAACTCCGGCCACTACCTTGGTGCCATATTTTATACAGCGCTGGGTGTGAAAGCTGCCTTCGCTGCCAGTAATACCTTGAACTAAAAGCCTGGTGCTTTCATCAACGAGGATGCTCATTTCACTACTCCTTTGGCTGCCTCGACTACCTTACGGGCGCAATCATAGAAATCCTTGGCCCGGATGAACCTTATCCCTGACTCAGCCAGGATGCGTTGACCTTCTTCCAGGTTTGTCCCTGCCAGTCTAATGACTACGGGGAAAGGAATATTCATTTGCTGATAAGCTTCAACTATCCCCTTGGCGATAACATCCACCCTGGCCATGCCTCCGAATATATTCACCAGGACCGCCTTAATTCTGGGGTCAGCAATAAACATCTTGAATGAGTTTACCACCCTCTCAGTGTTATTAAGCGTGCCTATGTCCAGGAAATTTGCTGCTCTACCGCCACAATATTGAATAAGGTCGTTGACTGCCATGGCTAACCCGGCGCCATTGACCATACAGCCGATATCGCCATCCATCTTGACATAATTGTTAATTCCCCAGTCACGAGCCTGGATTTCCAGGGGCTCCTCCTGCTCCTTATCTTGAAGTTCCTGGATATCTTTGTGCCGGTACAGGGCATTGTCGTCAAAATTAAGTTTAGCATCTAGGGCCAGCAGCTTTTCGTCAGCGGTAACCACCAAAGGATTTATCTCGGCCAAGGAGCAATCTTTGTCTATAAAGAGCTTATAAAGGTTTGTCATCAACCGTGTGGCCTCACCTACCTGTCCTCCGTCCAAATTCACCCCATAAGCCAGCTTGCGACCCTGGAATGGTTGAAAGCCAATAGCAGGGTCAATATAGCTCTTGAATATCTTCTCCGGAGTGGATTTAGCCACTTTTTCGATTTCCATGCCTCCGGCTTCACTGGCCATCATCACTGGCAAGCGGCTGGTCCCATCAACGAGGATGCTAAGATAGAGCTCCCGTGCCACATTGCTAGCTTCTTCCACCAGAACCTTAGTTACCGGCACTCCTTCCGGTCCGGTTTGATGAGTCACCAATCTGGTTCCAACCAATTGACTCGCCGCCTTCTTTGCCTCTGCCGGGCTATTAACCTTCTTTATGCCACCTACCTTGCCCCTTCCCCCGGCATAGACCTGGGCTTTGATTACCACCTTGTCGCCAATCTCAGCAGCTATCTCCCGAGCTTCGGCCGGAGTGGAAGCCACCTTGCCTCTAGGCACAGGAATACCATATTGAGCCAGAAGTGCCTTGGCCTGATACTCGTGAACTTTCAAATCGCCTCCTTGTTTCCTTGAAGCTGTTTAACTTCGATTTCCCGTTCAACTTTGGTCATTTTGGAAGCCTTTCACCTCCAGATTTCTGTAGTTGCTTGATTTATCAAGCGCGACCAGCCTCTCTCATCATAGGCAAGCTATCTCCCAAATGGCGGAGGGGGTGGGATTCGAACCCACGTTCGCCAAAAAAGGCGAAAGCGGTTTTCAAGACCGCCACCATAAGCCACTCGGTCACCCCTCCTGGCTCCAAATTCTACTTCAAAGCGACCCCCCAGGCAATCTTGCCGACATTGTGCCGGCATTTCTACTCGACTTTGACCCAACATGGATAATATACGAGCTGGCGGGACAAGACATCACAGACAACCAATGGACATGCCTGAATGCTCTACTTCACAACAAACCACACTATGAGAGGCTCAAAAAGACAGGTGTTTTTGACTGACAAGTGATTATTACACCTATTTTGTTTTTAATCCTCAGGATTTTCCCATCTCCCTGGCCAGTTTGCCGCGAGAGCGTTAGCGAGCTTGGATAGGGGCAAGGTTAAAGAGTGTCAGGCATCTTCTGCCTTGATACATGGGAAGGCAACTCTGAAGGGAACCTCCTTTTTGTATAGTGAGTGATAGAGAGATACGGCTTCGTTTACCTCTAAGGGGGCGATTTTCCCGGTTTCAACTTCGCGTGGCAACAGTGTTTGATGTTGGGCAAAGAAATTACCACTCGGAGTTCTGAATAAGAATGTATTACGGCCACCTTGCTCACAGTTATAGCCGTTCCAGTATGCGTCATGAGCTATGAGCGTGGCTGTATCTGTGCGATATCGCTTACCTGCGACAACCCAGGTCATATTTAGTGGCTGCATAAGTTCACCTCCAGTTATACTCTTGGCCCAGCTTATGTCGATACTGCTGGAGCCTTGTCATCATCCTCTTATATTATACATCAAGAACGCGTTTTGTTGTTGTGCCACAGCTCACCTTTGCCCGTTAGCTTCAAATTAGAGCTCCCAAATTGGCGTTATTTTGGCGTTAAAATTTGTTTGAGACTGGTTGTCCCCAGCAGGCAATCTCACCCTGGACAATTTGCGAATTTGACCTCTGTTCTAGTTAACTATAAAATAGATTCGGACGAGTAAACCGGGTGACCGCTCTGGATTCAATCTGCCAGGGAGGAAAGTCCGAGCTCCACCGAGCAGGGTGCTGGGTAACGCCCAGGAGGGGAGACTCTACGGAAAGTGCCACAGAAACACACCGCCAGCGGCCGGCTTAGCCGGTGCGGGTAAGGGTGAAATGGTGAGGTAAGAGCTCACCAGCAACCAGGAGACTGGTTGACTGGACAAACCCCACCCGGAGCAAGACCAAATAAGAGGGCATTTAAGGTGCTCGGCCGAGGCCCTCGGGTTGGTCGCTTGACCTTGATGGTAACATCAGGGCTAGATGGATGGTCACCACCCCGACGCGGTCGGGGTACAGAACTCGGCTTACAGGTTTACTTGCCCCAGAGGCAGCTTTAGTTGAATCTATTGCTGCCTCTGTTTGTTCCCAACTTTCGCACACCCTGCTGCGAGAGGTTTGTTATCCTGAATGCAGGATGACAAACCAATTTGAGGCTTATCGTTAAGAGTTACTGCGAAGCGACCGCGACCCCAAAATGGTAGCTGGTATAGTTCAATGGGCAAAGCACCAGCTTGAGGTAAGACAGATCGAGGCTGAGACAAATATTGATAATAACTCTTCGGTGACAGGTAACATTCTAGTATTTTGTGGTCCAAGAGATTTGACCATCGTCAGTCTATTTTCCGACGGCGGAAATAGGCCACCACATAGCCGTATGCCCGATCTATCCAGGGGCGCTGAAAATCGCTGAAG
>JBGPRV010000157.1:0-3307 GCA_041489785.1 Dehalococcoidia bacterium
GCCGAGGGTGCCGCGGGGAACGCTACCGCTATCTTCACCATGGAATCAGTTCCTCCACCTGTGCCAGAACTCATTTCACCGCCTGATGCAAGCCGGGTGGGATTCGTAGGGAAGGTCAGGCCGACGTTTAACTGGTCAGCGGTACCCGATGAGAGTGGAGTTTACTACAGTCTGCAGATAGCGACCAGTGCCAACGTCACCACTAGTGGAGAATTCGTTAACCCTATAGTTTCAATTCTGGACATAGTCGGAACGAACTATACGCTGAATGCGACACAAGCCCTGCCTTATGGCACCTACTACTGGATTGTGCAAGCCGTAGATAGAGCAGAGAACGCGGGCAACTGGACCGCAGCCCACTCCTTCCACGCTGGACTATTACCCCTATGGGGATTCATTGTCGCCATAGTTGCAATAGTGGTGCTCATCGGCGCCCTGGTTTACTTTTTCATAATAAGGAGAAGAACACATTACTACTACTAAAGGAGCGCCATTGTCCCGATAAATCGGGACTCACAATGACCAACAAGAGGGAAAAGGGGGAATAAAGGTAAAGAAAGAAGGAGGGAAAAATGAAGCTAACAGTTATTGGACTGGGGCAGTGTGGATGCCGGATTGCTGACCATTTTGCCAGGCTAAATCTCAAGGCGCGTGCTCAACGTAAGGCCACCATAGCCCCCGTTGTCATTGCCGTGAATACAGACCAGGCAGATTTGACCGGACTAAGGTTTATCAAAAACGACTACACGCACCGGGTGCTCCTGGGCTTGCGCCAGACCCTGGGACACGGGGTAGGCAAGATAAACGAGCTAGGAGCTCAATTGGCTAAGGAGGACGGTGATAAGGTACTGGATGCCGTGAAAGCTAGTTCACAGTTTTACGAGACACATGGTTTTCTTCTCATGGCTGGCGCTGCCGGCGGCACGGGGTCGGGAGCACTGCCCATAATAGCCAAGGCAGTTAAGGATAGATATATCGGCAAGCCAGTTTATGCCTTGATAGTTTTGCCTTTTGAGCATGAGCAGACCACAGAGTCAAGGAGCACATATAACACCGCCACTTGCCTGAAATCCACCTATGACTTAGTGGATGCCGTTTTTCTCGCGGATAACCAGCGCTATGTGAGAAAAGATGCCAGTCTCGTTAGTAACATAGATAGCATAAACAGGATGATTGCCGAGCCCTTCTATGATTTCATGTGTGCCGGTGAGGTAACCAAGGCCAAATATGTAGGTTCGCGGACGATAGACGCCGGGGACATAATTGCCAGCCTGGAGGGATGGACCACCATTGGCCTGGGGAGAACTGAGCTTCCTTCATTCCGCTTCCCGTGGGAGATAAGGAAGAAAACTTTCCGCGACAAAGCTCTGGAAAGCTTCAGGGGGACACAAGCCTTAGACGCCACCATCTCTGACCTTTCCCTCACTTGTAACCCTAAGGATGCCGGCAAAGCTATATATATCATATCTGGTCCGGAAAAAGATCTGAATATGGACATGGTCAAGAACATTAGCGATTACATCAAGGAACTGGCACCCACCGCCCTGATTCGCGGCGGCGATTATCCCGGAGAAAAGCACTTTATCGACGTTACCTTGATATTATCCCAGTTAGCCTTCGTGCCCAGGATAAAAGAGTTTTACGAGCAAGCTACGCAGTTTGCCCATGAACATAAGGGACAATTAGAAGAAACTAAGAAGAGGATTGAATCCCTGGCTGAGATAGGCAAAGACTTGCCTAAATTGGAATGAAGTCGGGGGCAAGCCCGACCCCTGCCTAGCTTTCCCGAAGCCAACCTTTGGCTTCCCGGGGGCTAAGACCTTTAGCGGCCTGGACTACCAGAGCCAGGCTCACGAGAAAATCATCATGTCCCTCTTGAGGGTCAACATAAAAGGTCATCGTTTGGTTCGGGCGATATCGCACCCTGGCTCTTTCTAGCTCAAACAGGGTCTCTTTATACTCCATGGAGCCATCCTGCTTGTAGAGTTTAAGCCTCCCGGAATTGATAAAGGACAATAGCTCAAAGCCCATGTCGGATTTGCTTTTGGAGGTAATGACAAATGGGATGACCCTGCTTCCCAGTTCTTTTCTGAGAAAGCTAGCTACAGGCTGACCGATGCCGGTGGCGTCCACTACTATCCTGCGGCAGTTCCATACATTCTTAAGGATATCCGTCATCTGGATATAAAGTTGGCTATGGGGCGTTCCCGTCCACCGGTATTGTTCCACAACTTTCAACACTGGCTGCGACGGCTTAGTGGCATCCACCTCGGCAATGGTGATTACTGTGGAATCACATCCCCTTCCCCCATCATTGCCCAGAGCACCCTCCCCTGTCATTTCCGGCTCATGTTCCCCGGCCAAATCTACGCCAGCAATATAAGTCCTCTTCCCTTCAGGCTGCGATTGCCTCTGGTGTTCTCCCAGCACCAGAGCTATTTGCTGCCGTGATAGGAAGCCCCCACCATGGGCGATAGGTAATAAAGCATATTGAGTCCTGAACAGAGGATGCTCTTCGCCCAGTCTTTGCCGCTCCGCCTGGACAAACTTGACATAGTCCGGATTGTACTTACCGACCTCCTGCCAATCATATCTAAAGTGGCGCTTAATACCGTCTTCTCTTTTCAGTTCCAGATTAGCCTGCTTTACCTCTTCCAGCAAGGTGCTATCGTCCCAGGTAGTGCCATAAAGAATCGTAGTCACGTTGGTAGCGGAACCCATGGGGCGGAATTCCCTGGTGTACTTTTCCTGGCTAACATCTTGCGATTCATCAATCTCCAGGAGTATGTCAGCGGTGTGTCCCACCACTGAAGACGAGCCCTCAGCCGATAGAAAGATGGCTTTAGCGTTGCCGAGCTGAACAATATAGCCCGTCTGGAGACGATAAATGCTATCAAAACCAAAATCATCCAGCCTCTGTTTCAACCTTTCTATAGAGATAATGGTTTGAGGTTTAAAGGTCGGGGAGCATTTTATAAGATTGCCTCCCCTGGCCATATATAGCGTTAACAGCAGAATTTCCAGATGCGCTGAAAGCTCGTTTTTGCCCCCTTGCCTGGCAATCTCCACAGAAAAGGTCAGTCCCATTCCCTTCTGGATAGAGTCCATAGCCGCCCGCGCTACTTCCATTTGATAAGGTCTTAGTTCCATAAGAACAAAATCCCAATATCTAAGCCCTAAACAAATTCGTGCAAAATGCAAAAATAGTGGTAGTAACAAGAATACAGAATCCAGTAGCCAGTAGGGGAATCTTCTGAATGCTGAATTCTCACTACTGACTACTGGCTACTGACTACTAGTTTCCGGA
>JBGPRV010000158.1:0-3292 GCA_041489785.1 Dehalococcoidia bacterium
CATAGGGATGATGGTGGTATCGGCAGGGGACATCAAAGCCAGGCGGATGAAATCCCAATTTATCTCGTGACCATCTGTGCCCAGATACTTCAGGGCGACCTGCTTCTCTCTTTCCCTTTCTTTCCTGCTCTGAGTGCTGTCATTGACATCTTCCCCTCTGAACCAGCCAATAGTGGTATTGTTGTCATGCGTACCAGTATATACGACACAGTTTCGTGGATAGTTATGCGGCCTGTAATCATCAGCTTTGGGATCACTGCCAAAGGTAAACTGGAGAACTCTCATGCCTGGAAAGCCGAATTGCTCCCTCAGGGCATCTACCTCCGGTGTAATCACTCCCAGGTCTTCAGCAATGATGGGCAGAGCGCCTAACGCGTTCTGCACTGCTTGGAATAGTTCAGCTCCTGATCCGGGGACCCATCTGCCATTTAGGGCGGTGGTATCTGTTGCCGGAATCTCCCAGTATTTCTCAAAGCCGCGAAAATGATCCAGCCTGATGATGTCCACCATGTCACGTGTTGCCCGGAAGCGCTCAATCCACCAAGCATAGCCATCCCTGGCTATTACATCCCAGCGATAGAGAGGATTTCCCCATAACTGTCCTGTCTTGCTAAAATAGTCCGGTGGCACTCCAGCAACCACGGTTGGGTTGTCGCTGTCGTCCAGATAGAACATTTCGGGATGCGACCAGACCTCGACGCTATTCAGAGCAATAAATATAGGCATATCACCGATGAACCTGATCCCGCGCTCGTTACAATACTTCTTTAGCTTAGACCACTGCTTGAAAAACTGGTATTGCTGATATTTGTGGCAGTAAATATCATGAGTCAACTTCTTGCTCCAGCGTTCCAGAGATTTCGGGTGGCGCCTCCGGATATCTTCCTCCCAGGTGTTCCAGGCAGCGAGGCCATGAGCCTCTTTCAAAGCCATAAACAAGGAGTAAGTTTCAAGCCAGGAGGCATTCTGCTGACAGAAAACCTCGAATTGCTTTTGCTTACCAGGAGCAGCTTTTCTCTGGAAGGTCTCAAAGGACTTTTTCAACAGGGGCGTCTTAAACTTGATGACTGAGTCATAGTCAACTCTGTCTTTGGGGAAGGAAGGTATATCATCCAAGTCAGCGGGTGCCAGGAACTTGTCTTCGACCAGTCTTTCCAGACTTATAAGCAGCGGGTTTCCAGCGAAGACCGAAAGGCACTGGTATGGAGAGTTGCCATAGCCTGTGGGGCCTAGAGGTAAAACCTGCCAAAGGCGCTGCCTGGTGCTAGCCAAGAAATCTGCGAACTGATAGGCCTCCTTTCCCAAGTCTCCTATTCCGAATTGGCTCGGGAGTGAGGTTGGGTGCAATAATATGCCACTTGCTCTAGGAAAGCTCATGCTAACTTATCCCTTATGAGGGTCACCCAGGTCTATGATGAAATAGCTGACAATTTCGCCGTGCTTTCGATTGTCCACGACAGATTTGCTATCTTGGAATCTTTGTTTACATCAGTATACAATAGGACCTAGCAGTAAACAATGCTTGTTGGTAGGAGGGGCTGCGAGGGGAAATAGGGTTTCCGTACTGACGGGGGAGCAAAAATGCCTGAGGATATAACAACTTTGACTCTGGGCATTGACCTTGGAGGCACCAAGATACTGACGGCGGTAGTTGATTCTCAAGGTGAAATGCTTTCGAGTGATGAGTGTATAACGCCTGCCACAAAGGGTCGCGAGGCAGTAATCCAATCCATTCTGGACTCGGCACATCGTGTCTTGAAGCAGGCAGGTGTTGCCATTTCAGAGATTTGTGCCATAGGAATTGGGGCTGCCGGCATCTCCAATCCTGAAGCAGGTATTCTGTTTACTTCCCCGAATTTGCCCGAGTTAAGAGATGTTCCCCTGAGAGACATAATGCAAGAAAGGCTGGGTAAGAAGACCTTTGTCCTCAATGATGCCAATGCCGCTGCACTAGGGGAATTTTATTTTGGCTCCGCCCGGGGTGCTCGTAACTTCATCTACATTACTCTCAGCACTGGCATTGGTGGGGGCATTGTCATCGACGGCAAAATTTATACTGGAGCCATTGGTGCTGCTGGGGAGGTGGGGCATATGACCATTGATGACAACGGCCTCATTTGCAACTGTGGAAACAAAGGTTGCTGGGAAACGCTGGCCTCAGGGACAGCCCTGGCCAGAGAGGCAAAGCAGCGGATTAAAGAAGGAGTCAAGACTTCTATTCTGGAGTATGCTGAAGGTGACGTAGAAAAGGTGACGGCGCAGGTCATTCATAGCGCTGCCGAGCAAGGTGATAGCCTGGCTAAAGAGCTTATTGCTCGGACTGGTTACTATGTAGGTGTGGGGCTGGCCAATTTAATAAACATATTCAACCCTGAGTTGATAGTTATCGGTGGTGGTTTATCAAACATCGGTGACATGCTGCTCGGGCCAGCTTTCAAGGTAGCCCGGGGGAGAGCTTATAAGGAAGCTTTTGAGGCAGTACGTTTCGCTTCCGCCGAGCTGGGCCGAAATTCCGGCGTGCTCGGCGCTGCTGCCTTTGCTCTCCAGGAGATGAGAAAGCTCCTTTGTGAGTGAAAGAAAAGACAGGGTCTGTCATGAGGTGATGTAATGAACATATCTATCGGCAAGCTAAGAGGGCTCCAGCAATTGGCTGATTCCAGGGACATTATGACAATGTGTGCCATTGACCACAGGGGAGCGCTTAAGCGAGCCCTGAACGAGAAAAACTCTGCTGCGGTGAGTTACCAGGATATAGTTGATTTTAAGCTTGACCTCTGTCAAGCGGTAGCACCTTTTGCCAGTGCCATATTGCTTGACCCGGAATATGGAGCTGGTCAGGCTATAGCTGCGGGCCTCTTGCCTGGGCCTAAGGGGCTTCTTGTCAGCATGGAAAAGACCGGTTATAGTGGCGACAGTACCGCCAGAATCACTGAGCTTCTGCCCGGCTGGAGCGTGAGAAAGGCGAAGAGAATGGGGGCTTCATCTGTCAAGCTTTTAATCTACTTCAGGCCCGACATAAAGGATGTCGCCTCAAAACAGCTCGATTTGGTGGCAAGGCTAGCTGCCCAATGCATTATAGAGGATATAGCCTTTCTGGTTGAGCCGGTAAGCTATCCTATTGAGGAAAAAGAACGCATAAATCAAGGCGGGACATCCTCGAAGAAGTTTGCTGAGATAAAGCCTGGTCTGGTAATCGAAACTGCCCGGCAGATTACTGCCTTGCCCATTGATGTGTTGAAAGCAGAATTCCCGGCAGATATTAAGTTTGAGCAAGATGAAGGAAAGCTGCTGG
>JBGPRV010000159.1:0-3268 GCA_041489785.1 Dehalococcoidia bacterium
GGGTGCTTCTTGATGGCAGACTTGTCCAAACAGGCAATGTCACCGACATATTCCGTTCGCCCCAAAACGAAGAGGTGGCTCATTTTGTCGGTATGGAGAACATCATAGAAGGCGTAATAAGTGCAAGCAACGAAGGTATAGCCACGGTAAATATAAGTGGCAATGCCATACAGGCAGTTTCCAACTACCCCGCGGGAAAGGGAGTATATGCTTGCATCAGGCCTGAAGATATCACTCTAGCTTTATCTAGCACCCAAAGTTCGGCGAGGAATTCCTTTCAGGCCAAAATTACCCGAGTAACCACTCTTGGCCCCCTTAGCCGGGTGGAAATAAATTGTGGCTTCCGTCTAGTAGCTTTAGTCACCAAAATATCAGCAGGGGAATTGAATTTACACGTGGGCAGGGAAGTCTATGCTACTTTCAAAGCTACCGGGGTGCATGTTATGGAAAGGAAGTCTAGCTAATGACTGGAATTCTTGATTCTTTCGGGCGGAGCATAAATTATCTCCGAATTTCAGTTACCGACCGCTGCAATCTGCGCTGTCTATATTGCATGCCACCTGAAGGTGTCCCACAAATATCTCATAACGAGATCCTCACCTACGAGGAGATTCGGACTGTCGTCCGAGCGGCGGCAGAGCTGGGCATCAACAAGATAAGGCTCACTGGTGGCGAGCCTTTGGTTAGAGCCGAGTTGCCCAAGCTCATTAAGATGCTTTCTCGAATAGAGGGAATTCAAGAGCTGTCTTTGACGACAAATGGGACATTTCTGAAGAACTATGCTCTGGAACTTAAGCAAGCGGGCTTGTCTAGAATTAATGTGAGCTTAGACACGCTTAAAGCCGATAAATTTCAATACATAACCCGTCTGGGAAAATTGAAAAATGTTCTTGAGGGCATCAAGGCAGCCAAGAAGGTTGGCTTTCAACCGGTCAAGATAAACACGGTAGTCATGCGAGGCATAAATGATGATGAGATACTGGATTTTGCCAGGATGACCTATAAAGATGGATGGCATGTCCGATTCATCGAGCTTATGCCCTTCAAGGGCGTAGCAGAGTTTGTACCTTCCATTGAATTGCGACAACATATTAGTTTGCTTGGCAAGCTTGAGCCCTCTGCGTTCATAGCTGGCAACGGACCTGCTATGTACTACCGCTTAGCTGGAGCCAAGGGCACTATAGGCTTCATCAGTCCGCTCACCGAGACTTCCTTTTGCTCCCGGTGTAACCGCATGCGACTTACTCCAGATGGCAGATTACGCCCTTGTCTTCTGAGAGAAGATGAGATTGACTTAAAAATGCCGCTACGTAATAATGCCTCGATGGAGGAGCTAAAACGTCTAATTCTGAAGGCAGTGACTTCTAAGCCAGAGCATCATCATTTAGAGGGAGGCAATGTCAGGCTGGTGAAGCGAAAAATGTCGCAGATTGGAGGTTGAGAATGGAGTCAGGGCAAATTCACATGATAGATGTTACCCAGAAAAAAGAAACAGAACGCCAGGCGGTAGCCAAAGGCAAGATACAGATGAAGCCCGCTACTTTAGGACTTATCCGTAAAGGGGAACTAGAAAAAGGAGATGTCTTAGCCGTAGCAAAAACGGCTGGAATCATGGCCGCAAAAGAAACTCACCGTCTTATACCTCTGTGTCACCCTCTCCAGCTCACCCACATTGCAATTGAATTTCATCTCCCCGACAATGGCAATTTTGTTGAGATCACCGCCAGCGCTAAGGGAATAGGGAAAACAGGATTTGAAATGGAAGCGCTAGTAGCGGTATCTGTAAGTGCTCTGACTATCTATGACATGTGCAAGGCAGTGGACAGAAGTATGACCATTGGAGAGATTCACTTGGTAAGGAAGAGCGGAGGTAAAAGCGGGCTTTATGTCGCCGGCGAATAATATAGAAGGGCAACCTTAGGCAATTCCAGCTTCACTTTTCTTTGCCCGCGGCGTGCATCCAGGGTTTGACAATTATTTCCTCAAGTGGAAGTCGTGGCCGAGGTGGAGGAATCTGCCCAGCAGCATAGCCTACCGGTATTACAGCCACCGGCAATAACGTATCATCCAAGCCGAACAAGCGGTTTATCTCAGCAGGGTCCTCAAATCCCCCTACCCAGCAGGTGCTTAACCCCAGCGCCGTAGCCATCAACACTAGATGCTCAATAGCAATATAGGTATTCGCCACCACCGGCGTAACCAATTGCTCGCGAGGTGGAACTGGTAAAGAGTCTATATAGGCAATAAACTCAGGATCAGCAAAAAGACCTGATGCCGTACTCGCCACTCCTGAATCCACAGATTCTTGTCGCCTCTTCTTCCTGGCTGTGTCGGAGTATCGCTCAAAATCACCGAAGCAGACAATTACTACCGGCGCTTCCTCGATAAATCGCTGTCGCAAGCATATACGGCTGAGTTGCTTCCTGATTTCTTTGTCTCGCACTACCAGAAAGCGCCACGGCTGACGGTTGCTCGCCGATGGTGCCAGTCTGGCTGCTTCAAGCATCTGGTTCACCATATCTTCCGGGATATCATCCGGGACAAACTTACGGATACTGCGCCTCATTTTTATTGCTTCCCAAACTGTAAACATACTTTTATCCTCTATTCCGATAATAAGCCGCCAATTTCCCCCCTATTGACTATGCTATTCATTTAATTCTTGCAGCACCATCTTAACTACTTCGGGAATTGCCTGTTCCACTTTGGGCGTGCATTTCTCGCTGAAGTTAGTAATGTCTTTTGCCTCCACAGCGAATATAGTGATCTCTTGAGGCATTGCCAAGTTGAGCATCTTCCCTAATTCCAGAGCGGTAACCAGGTTTACTTGATGAGGTGAGGAAAAGTGTTTGGTGAGGGAGAAGTCTTCAATCCCCATACGATATATCTGGCCGGTATTTCCTTCCTTGGTTTGGATGGCATCAATGATAATAACTTTATCATAGCCGACAATGGAATCTAAAAGGCTAAGGCCAGCTGCACTTGTTTCAGCTACAGTTACCTGGGGGTTGTTGAGTTGGTTTGCCACCTCGTGCGCCACCTGAATCCCCACGCCATCGTCAGATAAAATAGGATTCCCTAACCCTAAAACCAGGGTTTTCATTCCAATTTGAGAGAACTTGTTATGAGATGCCCTGGCTCAGTTTCTTAACCTCATTGCCCTGGGCATCATAAATGGTCACTTCCAAAGGCAGCTGCCCGGGCAAAGCGTGTGTAGCACAAGACATACATGGGTCATAGGGGCGCCATGCCATCTCAATACGGTTAA
>JBGPRV010000160.1:0-3250 GCA_041489785.1 Dehalococcoidia bacterium
GATGGCGATTTGTTCCATGATAGGTGAGCCGCCACCATGGTAACTGCCGATATTGTGTATGCCTGCGGTCGCTGAGCAGAGCACATCCCCCAGGTAACGCCATAGCTGTGCCTGGTCCTCCACGGGCATGTCCGGATTGCGCTTTGTGTATTTAAGGAGAAAGTCACGGGTCTCGGGGTTCAGGAAATCTTTCTCGTGTGGGAAGGTGGCTACCACGCCGCCGGTGATATCGCAGAGCATCTCAGTTTCATGATAGACTGCCTCACCTGTCAGGCAGCGACCGACGTTACAGTAAATCGAATTGGGTATATAGGAGCCGGGACCATAGGGCACAAATCCTATCCCGGGTATGTACACCTCTGGCTTGCCCAGGGCAGAGGCTGTGTATCCCGCCGCATAACCTAGCTCGGTGACCATGATAATGTCAGCCAGCTTCTTCCGGACGCCGGGTGTCTTGTGGATGTTGTTCACCTCGGCAGCAAGTGCCGCGGTTCCCAAAAGTACGTCGCCCAGAGCCGGTTTGCAGCCAGAATAGGAGTGGCGGTGGAAGAGGGCGAAGAGGAGAGCCAGTACGCCGCCATGCTGCCATTCGCCGGCGAGGAAGACTCTTTCCCAAGGCACAAAGCAGTTGTCAAATATCATATAGGAATCTGTAGCTCCAGGCAGGAAGCCACGCTTGAAGTGTTCCCTGGGTCTGAGGTTATGGACAGTAGTAATCTGTTTCAGTCCTTCCCAGTCGCCCGGGATGGCGAAGGCGACGGCGTAGTCCTTGTCCTCTGGACGCAACGCTCGTGTCGGCACTACCAGTACCTCATCAGCAACTGATGCCTCAGAGATGTGCAGCTTGCAGCCGCTGACCACGATACCGTCGCTGAGCCTTTCCTTGATACGCACGTAGGCATCCAGGTTTGGCTGCTCAGCAGGCCTCAGCAGCCTATCGCCCTTGACGTCCGTCTGGGCGCAGCAGCCCACCAGGTCTTCGGTTTGGAAGCGAATAAGCCACTTCTTAAAGTTCTCGTGGTACTGAGTGGCGCCTTTGTTCATCTTGTCCGCTTCGTAAGAAACGTTGTAGACGGCATTGGTGGAGTCGATGCCCATGCATCGCTGGATGCAGCCGGCCACCTTCTGGCAGAGCATGCGGGTCATGTCCTGCTTCTTGTGCAGATCATCGGTGCTCTGGTGGATGTGAGTGAAGCGGCTGATGCGCTCGCCGGTGAGATGAGAGATGGCGGTGCACACGTCCTGGTTTTCTGGCTTGGCAGCCTCGTCAAATGTGGTGCCGATGGTATTTATACAATCCATCTGTAGCTCGTCGGTACGGTCGATTAGCGCGCCATCGAAGTAAACGTTTCGCTTCATTTTTGCCAGCCCCTGTATATACTGCTTCTTTGTCCTCATTTTTTCCTCCTTGCTTAATGATCACTAAAGCTTTAATAGTTTGGTTATTCGCGAACTGATGTGGTCTATAGTATAGCTCGCGCCGCACTGGCAGGCAAATTTTCAGGCTTTTTCGGATTGGTAAAAGAGTCAGTGAACCGGGGAATAAGTGCTGAGACCCGTCTCGCTAACATTCTTTTTCCAGCAAATGACTCAGCATTTTGTCATACCCAGGTGGATGCGGTGAGTTATATCTCAAAAACGTAGGAATCGGATACCTGAAAACACCAATTTTATGACCTATTTCCAAACCTTGAATCGTTTTCTCAATCTTGCTCATCGGTATCGAAAAGGCGCACTCGTAATCTTCAGTGTGAGGAATCAGCCGTTCACCAAGGCTTAGCAGGGTGAACTGGCACTCGTCTTTTTCGATAGTCCGAGTGATATAGGTTGTACATCCGGCTCCTACAGCCAAAGTGGTGTCGAGACCTGTCTTACCTGTTCCAGTGAGGTAGCCTGTAAGAAGTATCCATATTTGAGCGGGATTGCCATAAACCAGAATAAGATGTGGTTCAAAGGCAGCTCTGTTTAGAGGAGCCATGAGTACATTCTTGTACTTACCATATTCAAATTTGGGAATGTTTTGAATAGCCGCTGCTGCCTGTTTTTTGCTCATCCCCCATAATCCAAGGGACTCTTGGAAGCTCCCATCAGCGACATCGGGCAACAAAGGTAAGAATCCCATACTTATGCCAGCAACGTAACAGCTCTGAAACTTATCAACAGCTATGGTCCAGCCATAACGCCGCGCCATATTAATTGCGTGACACAATGAAACAGTTATCCCCATGTCTTTTTGGGGTATCCTAGTCTTGTCAGGAAGTTCTTTTTCGGATTCGCACATCCGGATTGCGAGTGGAAAGGTTTGCGGCCGCACATAGTAAGTCAACGCCTCATCGATTTGCTTTAGATTTGCCATGTTCTGTTCCTCCTTTGTTAATAATACATATCTGATAAACGGGAAGGCCCATCAGGTTTTGGAAAACCTTACCTCTTACCCCGATTACATCGGGGTTTTATCTTCGAGGTGCCGCTATGTACACTTTATCAGAATTCTCGCCTGTTTTCCAGAGCTTGCCCCAGGGTTAGGTCATCAGCATATTCCAGCTCAGCACCAAAGGGCAAGCCACGAGCCAGGCGAGTGACGCGAACGCCCAGAGGGGTGATAATCCGTTGCAGGTACATAGCCATAGTCTCGCTCTCTACATTGGGATTGGTTGCCACAATCACTTCGGTTACTGAGCCATCTTTAAGACGGGTCAGAAGCTCCTTTATCTTGAGCTCTTCAGGCCCTATACCCTGTGTCGGGTTTATAGTTCCGTGAAGCACATGATAAACACCGTTATATTTCCCCGTCTGCTCCAAAGGGAGGATATCTGAAGGTTTTTCCACAACACAAATTTTAGAATGGTCACGCTCTGTATCTTGACAAATGTGGCAAGGGTCACAATCAGTGTTGTTAAAACAAAGCGAACAAAGCTTTATCTTTTCCTTCAGTGTTAAAATGGCCTCGGCTAGAGCCTTGGCTTCTTCATCAGAGCTGCATAAGAGATGATAAGCAAGCCTTTTAGCACTTTTGGGTCCGATTCCAGGCAGCTTATTTAATTCCTCAATTAATCTAGCTATAGGCTCAGCGACAAATCTCATTTTCCCTGACCTTTTATCTTATTGCCATTCTGAGAGCAGCAAAGAATCTCCAGACTTTTGCCTAAAGTAACCCCGGTATATTGAGACCACCGGTCAAACTGCTGAGGCGCTTACTAACAAGCTCCTGCGACTTGGTAATAGCCTCGTTAACAACAGTCATGACCAA
>JBGPRV010000161.1:0-3233 GCA_041489785.1 Dehalococcoidia bacterium
CTGTGCTCTTTCTTGTTGGTAAGTCAAGGCTGTTTCGTAGCGGTGATGACCATCAGCAATGTAAAGGGGCTGAGAGGATAGAAGCTGACTCAGCTCTTGCTTGATTTCTGGGTCAGTTATTGCCCATAGGGTATGAGCTTCTTTAGAGTCAGGGAGATTGCTTCGCTTCGCTCGCAATGACAGGAGTGGTTTCTTTTGTGCTACGCGGGATAATATCGGAGCAACCTTTTGTTCAGAATCATGGTAAAGAGAAAACAATGGGCTGAAGTTAGCTCGGCAAGCTCGCATTAACTGCAAACGGTCGCTTTTAGCTTTGGAAGATGTTTCTTCGTGAGGATATATACCGCTGCCCCAGGGTTCAACCTTGACACGAGCTATTAGCCCATGCCTTACCTTCATTTCGTCTGAATACTCAAAACGATGGTCATGCAAATAGAAGCTGGATACGCTGTCATGCTGAAGAACTCCTTGCTCTAGCCATTGCTGAAAAGTACTAGATGCTCTCTGATATCTATCACCTGTCGGCTCGGGGAATTCCAGGCGAATAGCATTGTAATCGCTCTTTTTGTAGTAAAGTTTCTGCTGTTCGGGAGTGATAACATCGTAGGGAGGACAGATTACCTGGGCTAGATCGCCAACTATCCTTTGGTTATAACGTATACCTCGAAACGGAGAAACTTCCATTTAATTAAATCCCAAATTCCAATTTCTAAGCTCCAAACAAATTCTAAATTCTAATACTAAAACTCATTCCGTCTTGAATTTTTGTCATTAGTGCTTTGACATTGTTTAGTATTTAGGATTTCGTGCTTAGAATTCATCGTTTAAGGCTATCCCGCCAAGCTCTTTCCACCTTGGGGCCTTCGCCTTTAAAGCCAATACCGACACAAAAGAACAATGGCGGTGCTTTTTTACCGCCATCACGCCATAATTTAAAAACTTCGCGCGCCTTCTAAACTTAGCGAGCAGCAAGCAATTCTGAAACTATCTCGCTGACTTCTTTGCCATCAGCTTTGCCTTTAAGTTGAGGCATAAGCTGAGCCATGACTTTGCCTTTGTCGCTCGGCCCCTTAGCTCCAACTGCATCAACCACTCGCCGTGCCGCTGCCATGACCTCCGCCCGACTCATCTGCTCAGGAAGATAACTCAGAAGAACAGCCAGTTCTGCTTCTTCCTGCGCCACCAGGTCGCTACGATTCCCCTTCTTGAAGGCTTCGATGCTCTCCCGACGACGTCTTATTTCCTTGGCGATAACATCAAGCACTTTGTTATCGTCAGCGGGTTTTTGCTGCGCAATTTCAGCATACTTTATTTCAGATAATAATAACCTTAATGTAGAAACTTCTACTCCCTGCCGCCGCTTAAGCGCCCCCTTGAGAGCTTCCTGAATCTTATCCTTCAGTGCCATCTCTTGGCTACCAGCACCCCATGAAAAATTTGCTTCGCTCTTTTTCATGGGGACCCCGGAGATGCCAATCAATAAATCTGGGGCTCCCTGAAAAGCGAAGTCCTTCAGGGGTAATTATCTAAAACTTTTCCGCTTTTTCGCTGCCGTTTTCTTTCTCTTCACTTCACTAGGTTTTTCAAAGTGCCTGCGGCGGCGAACTTCAGCTAAAATGCGGTCTTGCTGCACCTGCCTATTAAATCTACGCAGCAAGCCCTCGAAACTCTCGCCTGAACCAATCCTTACATCAGCCATATCAAAACAATGCATTTTACTCCAGTCACTCCAGTATGTCAATCAGGGGGAAGACAATTGTAATTGACAAATAGGAGTAAAAATGATAAAAATATAGTATGTTGGTGAGAGAGGACATGGCAGAGGACACGGCATTACAGGAAAAAAAGCCCAGGTTTGATTCTCTAATTAGGTCCCTTGCAAAGAGGGGATTCTCTCTTTTTGTGAAAGTAGTAGATAAATACGCTCCAGATAGGCTGCTGCTCTTTGGCCTCAATTTTTTGGATAAACGTGTCCCAAATAGGCTGATTTCTTTCGCAATTAAAGGGGTCAAGAAATTAGCTTCCGCTAGGCTGCGCGCTACTGCTATTGCTGCCGCTGATGAATATGTCCCTGACGAGGTAGCGAACTCGCGAAAGGTGTGTGCTGTCATTGCTGCAGTAGGGAAATACATTCCAGATGAGATAATTCCCCCGGAGTCCACAGGAAGGTGGGAAAATCTTAGAACAAAGTTTCATATTCCGAAATTAATATCGAGCAGGCAAAAATGAGCCTGTGGAGTTGGTATAGCTATTTTCGTCGTAGCTCCTCACGATGCTGGTGAGGGAGAAGTAGGGTATTGAATGCAGTACAAAAGGGTCTGTGTTGAGTCTTTTGGTTATGAACTTCCGGGGAATATCATTACATCTTTGAGCCTGGAAGAAAGACTAGCCCCGATATACGACAAATTCAATCTTTCCTACGGACGCCTGGAAATGCTAACTGGAATTCGCGAACGGCGATTCTGGGATGATGACATAACGCCGAGTCGAGCCAGTATAAAAGCGGCAGAAAAAGCCATTAGCAAGTCTGGAGTCAACAAAGAGGATATCGGATGCCTGCTCCATACCTCGGTATCCCGGGATTTTCTGGAGCCAGCGACAGCTACCGTGGTCCATGACTCTTTGGGCCTTCCTCCCACAGCTACCATTTTCGACATCTCCAATGCCTGTCTGGGTTTCATCAACGGCATGGTAACCCTGGCAAATATGATTGAGTTGGGTCAGATAAAAGCAGGAATTGTGGTTGGCTGTGAGAGCAGCAAGCGGCTTATTGACACAACAATCGATAAACTCTTGAAAGACCCGGACATCACCAGAGATAAACTCAAACTCGCCTTTGCCACTCTAACCTTGGGGTCAGGAGCAGTGGCAGTGGTGTTAACTCACTCCTCTTTGTCGCGAGACGGTCATAAGCTTCTGGGCGGGGTAACGCGCGCTGCTTCACAACATAATAGTCTTTGTCGTATAGAAGCCGATGCTTCTTTCCTCGACTTGGATGAGCTCCCAGATATGCACACAGACTATGAAGGAGTCCTGAAAAATGGACTGAAATTGGCGCCTGACACCTGGGAGAACACAAAACAAGAGCTTGGGTGGAAGAACTCCGACGTAGATAGGTTTTTTACTCATCAGGTTAGCGCCGTGCATAGTAAACTATTGTTCAAGACCCTGGGACTAGATGATGCAAAAGACTTTTCCACTGTGGAATATCTAGGAAACATCGGGTCGGTTTC
>JBGPRV010000162.1:0-3222 GCA_041489785.1 Dehalococcoidia bacterium
CATTGTTAATACTCTATCGCCAGGGGACAAGGTTTTATCCCTCGCCAACGGATTTTTTGGTGAGCGCTTTGCCGATATTGCCGAAGAATATGGCGCTGAAGTAATCCGCTTGAACTTTGAATGGGGGAAGCCAGTTGGCCTTGATGCCGCAGAAAAAGCACTGAAAGCAGATGGCAATATTAAGGCGGTACTAGCAACTCATAATGAAACATCCACAGGGGTGACTAACGATATTAAAGAGATAAGCGCCGTGGTCAAGAAATTCGATAAACTTCTCTTGGTTGACGCTATCTCAAGCCTGGGTTGTATCAATTTGCCTACCGACGACTGGAATTGTGACATAGTGGTCACTGCTTCCCAGAAGGGGTGGATGGTGCCTCCCGGACTAGCCATGGTTAGTGTAAGTGAAAAAGCCTGGCAGGCTCATGCTAAAGCGAAAATGCCACGCTATTATTGGGATTTCAGCAAAGCTAAAGATTTTCTCCAGAAAGGGCAAACTCCCTGGACGCCAGCTGTCTCCGTTTTCTATGCTCTTGATGTCACTCTAGATTTAATGTTAAGCGAGGGACTGGACAATATATTCGCCAGGCATGCTCGAGTAGCTCAGATGGCGAGAAACGGAGTAAAATCATTAGGTCTATCCCTTTTCCCTGACGAGAAATATGCTTCCAACACAGTGACGGCAGTGAATGTTACTGAAAGAATTGATGTCCCTAAATTGATTCAAATGCTCCGGGAGGAGTATGAGGTAATCCTTGCCGGGGGGCAGCAAAAACTATCAGGCAAGATCTTCCGCATTGGCCATCTCGGTCTGGTATACGAAAAGGATATTAAGTCGGTACTGGAGGCGTTAAACAAAGCTTTGCCTCGAGCTAAGAAAGGTTAACTAGAAGATGAAAATTTTAGTCGCTGACCCAATTGCTGAAGAAGGGATACAAATCCTGCGCAGCCATGCTCAAGTCGATGTTAAGGCCAAGCTAGAGCTCGAGCAGCTCAAAGCTATAATTGGCGATTATGATGCCCTTATTGTGCGCAGCCAAACTAAAGTAGGGGCAGAGGTTATTGAATCGGGGAAGAAACTCAAGGTGATTGGCCGAGCCGGAGTGGGCACAGACAACATTGATGTCGATGCTGCTACCAAGAAAGGCATTGTGGTGGTTAACGCCCCTACAGGCAATATTATAGCTGCCGCAGAACATACCATCGCCCTCATGCTTGCCCTAGCACGTAATGTACCACAAGCAAATAGCCACCTTAAATTAGGTAAATGGCGAAGAGAAGAGTTTGTCGGCACGGAAATCAGGAATAAGACACTGGGCATCATCGGATTGGGTAATATTGGTTCCGAAGTAGCCAAGCGGGTTCAATCCCTTGAAATGCACGTTATCGCCCACGACCCCTTTGTCTCCAAAGATTACGCCCATAACCTCAAAGTAGACCTGGTGTCCCTAGACCAGCTTCTTAGAGAGGCTGATTTTGTCACTCTCCACGTGCCGCTGACCGCGACTACCGAGAAATTAATTGGAAGTAAGGAGTTAGCAAAATTAAAGCCCACAGCTCGGATTATCAATTGTGCCCGGGGCGGATTGATTGACGAGGAAGCGGTAGTCAAGGCAATTAGGGCTGTAAAAATAGCTGGCGCTGCCTTCGATGTCTTTGACCATGAGCCAGTAACAGATAGTCCACTATTCAAAGAAGATAAGATAATCGTTACCCCTCATCTGGGCGCTTCTACAATTGAGGCTCAGACTAGCGTGGCCAAGGACATTGCCGCAGAAGTTTTAGCTGTGCTTCAAGGACAATTCAGCAAGTACGCCGTTAATGCTCCACACATAGCTCCTGAGCTGATACCATTTATGAGAGTAGCCGCGACTATCGGCAACCTCGCCAGCCAATTAATGGAAGGACAAATGAATTCAACCCACATCAAGTATAGCGGCGGAGTAAGCAACTACGATTGCAACCCAATTAAGACGGCGATCGTCAGCGGGCTATTGCAACAAGCAAACGAGGAAAGAATCAACCTGGTCAACGTTGGTTTTATCGCCGCTCAGCGTGGCTTGAAGATCAGCGAAGAAAAAGAGGCGACCTGCCAGAATTACTCCAACCTGCTAACCCTAGAGGTCAATACCAATGTAGGGACCACTGCAATATCGGGCACAGTTAGAGATAGCGAGATCCACATCGTCCAGGTTAATGACTTCTGGATGGATATCGTGCCCGCCGGGGGATATTTCCTTTTCTGTGACCATCTTGACCGACCTGGGCTTGTTGGCACCATCGGTAATATAACCGGTAAAGCCGATATTAATATCAGTTCCATGCACTTATCCAGACTCCAGCCCCGGGGAAAAGCCCTCATGATTTTAGCTTTGGATCAGCCACTAGGTGAAGAGCAGCTACAGGAGATACGTGCCCTTCCTGGTATTTACAGTGCTAAAGCAGTAAAGCTATAGATAGTCTTTTTTGCAAACCCAGTCAGCCCAAGGGATTAATGATTAAACCGGCAGGGAGCTTAGGATAAAAATAAGTTGATTTGCTTGGCATCCTGTCCCCAGCATCAGCAATAGCCTTGACCATCTCCGGCTGAGGAGGATTTAACAGGAAAGCTAATTGATATTCCCCTTCCTTTATCTGCTGGTAGGCTTCTTTAAAATCCACGGTATAAGCGACGCCTTCTTTCGAAGTGAGACCCAAGAACTTATCCAAAATAATATGATTAAGAATGCTAACGCCAAACTCCCGATAAGCTTGGGATCTGTTACCGGGCATCGTGGCCTCAAGAGAAATATCTTGACGCCGCCTCAATACGACCAATGAGCCAGGTTGTAAACCCAGGATTCCTAAATAGCTATCAGCTGGCAACACTAATGCGCCGGGGCTACCAGCTTTTAAGGGAACGGACTCAAGGGCAAAAAAGTTCTTAAGTTGGTCTCCCAGCCCCACCAAGATAGAAGACGCTATATCACGCACTAGTCTGTGCAGAGGTAGAACAAGCAGCCCAGGGTCGGAGAAGTCAACCAATTCCATCATCACATAATGAAAGCCGTCGGCTGACAGCTTACAGCTATCCGATTGCTCCTGTGCTCTTTCTTGTTGGTAAGTCAAGGCTGTTTCGTAGCGGTGATGACCATCAGCAATGTAAAGGGGCTGAGAGGATAGAAGCTGACTCAGCTCTTGCTTGATTTCTGGGTCAGTTATTGCCCATAGGGTATGAGCTTC